>JBFGCM010000026.1:0-36673 GCA_041581135.1 Acidimicrobiia bacterium | reverse complement strand
GTCTTCTCTCGGGTCCCCAAACGAAGGCGGGGCCTCACCAGGCCCACGACTCCACGACCGGCTCACCTTCGGGTGAGGGAGGGAAGCGGGGAGGGTTTTCTTTCGGCATCACCTTCGGGTGAGAGAGGGAAGCGGGGAGCGTCTTCTCTCGGGTCCCCAAACGAAGGCGGGGCCTCACCAGGCCCACGACTCCACGACCGGCTCACCTTCGGGTGAGGGAGGGAAGCGGGGAGGTACGAATCAGTGCCCGCACGAAGTGCGGGCTCCATCGAAGGAGGTCTTCGAGCTCGAACAGAGCTCGAAACCGACCGAGCCCTCATCGTCACGCACCCTCGACGAGCCACGCCCACCCATCTCCGAATCGAACGCGCCAACAAGTGCGGGCTCCATCGCAGGACGTCTTCGAGCTCGAACAGAGCTCGAAACCGACCGAGCGACACGCACGCCCCTGGCGCCGGCGACTTGGCCCCCGCCCCCTGCTTGCGCTCGGCAACGTGTATACGTAGCCACCGGGGTCGGCGGTTTCCGAACCCCTTCAACCCGGGGGCGGCGCCGGATACCGTGTCGGCGTGTTCTGGTTCAGCCGACCTCCCTACCTGCGCTGGCTGGCGGCGGGGACGATCCTTGCTGCTGCGTTCGCCGTCGAGCTGTGGCCCGAAGCCACCGTTGCGCACCCGTTCGCCGTCGAATCGGTCGTCGCCGGCCAGCCGATCACTGCGGTCGAGTGGCGACCGGTCCCGGTAGACACCCTTCCCAGCGTCGCCGGGCTGGTGATGGTGGCGGCGCACGACATCGCCGCGGGTGAGCCGCTGCTGCCGTCGTCCCTCGGATCGGCGGGCACGCTGCCGGCCGGGTGGTGGGCCGTGGCCGTCCCCGTGCCCGCGGCGGCTGGCGTCGGCGACGCAGTCATGCTGGTCGTCGACGGGCAAGCCGTCCAGGGCATCGTGGTGACACCGGCGGCGGATGATCCGCTCGCGTTCGAGCCCGAAGGCCTGGTCGGCGTACCGGGTGACGCCGCCACCGCAGTGGCGGATGCGGTTCGTGGTGGAGACTTGGTGGTGCTGGTACAACCGTGAGCCTGGGGTAACCTCCCCGGCCGTATGTTCGACGCGGCCCTCTGGGGCCTCATCCAGGGACTCACCGAGTTCCTCCCCATCTCCTCGAGCGGCCACCTGGTGCTGGTGCCCGAGTTGCTGGGGCGCCCAGGTCCCGACCTGGCGACCTCGGCCGTCCTGCATCTGGGGACGCTGCTCGCCGTCGTGCTCTACTTCCGCTCCGATGTCGTCCGTATGGTGCGGTTCCGAGGCGCCGGTCGCAGGCTGGCGCTCCTGGTCGTGCTGGGCACCGTGCCCGCCGCCACCATCGGCCTGCTGTTCGCCGACGCCATCGACGAGGCGATCAGCGATCCCCGCTTGGTTGCCGGGGCCCTGCTCGCCACCGGGATCGCATTGCTCGCCGCCCGCTACTTCGGCATCGGGGACAAGAAGGTCGAAGACGTCACGGCTCCGGACAGCCTCACTGTTGGGATTGCCCAAGCCATCGCCCTCATCCCCGGGGTCTCACGCTCCGGGGCCACCATCGTCGCCGGCCTGGGGCGCAAGATCGACCGGGTCGATGCCGCGCGCTTCTCGTTCCTGCTCGGCGTCCCCGCCATTGCCGGCGCCGGGCTGCTCAGCCTGCCGGACCTCATCGGTGCCGGGTTCGACACCGACCTGCTCATTGGGATGGCGGTGGCGTTCGTGTCCGGCTACCTCGCCATCGCCGTGCTCCTGCGGCTACTGGCGAGCGTTGGTTTGGCCCCCTTCGGGATCTACTGCCTGGCCGCAGGCAGCCTCGCATTGGTGTTGTTGTGATCCAGCCGGGCATATCCTGACCCTGCTCGGGGTTGCACCGCTGAACCAGGAGAACGCGTGGGACTCTTTTCGAAGAAGCAGAAGCCGATCAAGCTGTACGACCTCAATGAGCTCGAGCCGCTTGTCGCCTCGGGCAAGCCGGTGCTCATCGACTTCTTTCAGACCAACTGCGCCCCGTGCAAGGTCATGGACGGGGTCATCAACGAGTTGGCGGCCGAATACCCCGACACCGCCCATGTCGTGAAGATCGATGTGACCAAGGTGCCGGGCGCCGCTCAGGCGTTCAACGTACGCTCCACCCCCACGTTCGTGCTCATCGGCAGTGCGCCCCAGAAGAAGTCCTCCAAGTCACAACGCAAGTCGAAGAAGAAGACCACCACCAAGCCCGGGGGACCTCAGGCGCGCTGGCGCGCTCACGGCTTGGTCAAGAAGGACCAACTGGTGCGTGTGCTCGAGGGCAACGGAGCGACGCCCGCCTGAGCCGAGCGGTCAATCGCGGTAGTCGTAGAATCCCCGACCCGACTTCCGGCCCAACAACCCCGCCTCGACCATGCGCTTGAGCAGCGGAGGAGGGGCATGGCGAGGCTCACGGAACTCTTCGTAGAGCGTCTCGGCGACGGCGAGCATCGTGTCGTTGCCGATGAGGTCGGCGAGGGTGAATGGTCCCATCGGGTACCCGGCGCCGGCAGTCATGGCGGCGTCGATCTCTTCGGCGGTGGCGTAGCCGGACTCGAGCATCCGCATGGCGTCCACCATGTAAGGCACGAGCAACGCGTTCACGATGAAGCCGGCACGGTCGCCGGTACGCACCACCGTCTTGCCGAGCGTGTCGCCCACGAATGCCGCGGCGCGTTCCACCACCGTCTCGTCCGACAGGATGGAGTACACGACTTCGACGAGGGGCATCACCGGCGCCGGGTTGAAGAAGTGCAGGCCGATCACAGATTCGGGACGGGCGGTAGCCCTGGCTATCCGGATGATGGGAATGCTCGACGTGTTGGTGGCCAGGATGGCGTCCGGGTCGGTGACGATGGCGTCGAGCTTGGCGAAGGTCTCCGCCTTGAGGACCTCGTCCTCCACGATGGCCTCGACCACCATCTGCCGGTCGGCCAAGGCGGCGAGGTCCGTGCCGAAGCGAAGCCGGCCAAGTGCTTCGTCTCGGGCGGTCTCTTCGAGCTTGCCCCGCTCGACCGCCTTGGCCAGCGACTTCTCGATCTTGGACTGGGACGCCGCCGTCACCTCGGGGGACACGTCGACGACCACGACGTCGCTGCCCGCCTTGGCGCACACCTCGGCGATCCCCGATCCCATCTGGCCGCCGCCGACAATCCCGATCCGTTCCACGTCGCCTCCTCTTCGAGCAAGGGAGCGAGCGTAGTCGCCGCGCCGGGGGCCTACTTCGGAGGGAGGCGCCCCCCGGCATCGAGTCGAACGACCTCACCGTTCAGCAGCGTGTTCTCCATGAAGTGGATGACGAGCCGAGCAAAGTCGTCGGCGGTGCCGAACCGGTTGGGGAACAAGTGCGTCGCCAGCAGACGCTCGCGGAGCTCCGGTGGCGCCCCCGCCATCATCGGGGTGTCCATGATGCCGGGAGCGATCGTCATCACGCGGATCCCTACCGGCGCCAGATCTCTGGCGATGGGAAGCGTCATGCCGATGATGCCGCCCTTGCTGGCGGAGTAGGCGGCCTGACCTACCTGTCCCTCGTATCCCGCGATCGACGCAACGTTCACGACGAGGCCCCGCTCGCCATCGGTGCCGGGCTCGTTGTTCGCCATGTGGTGAACTGACCAGCGCAGCACGTTGAACGCTCCTATCAGGTTGACCTCGACGGTGGCCTGGAACAGATCGAGCGAGTGCGGCGTGCCGTCTCGAGCAAGGACCCGTTGCGCCGTGGCGATGCCGGCGGCATTCACGTTCACGTCGACCCGGCCGAACGTCTCCGCGATGTGCGCCACCGCCTGCTCGACATCGGCGCCGGAACGGACGTCGGCGGGAGCGAACACGACGTCACCACCCAGCTCCTCTGCCAACGCCGCACCCTGCGACGAAGGCAGGTCGATGATGCCGATTCGCGCCCCATCGGCCAGCAAGCGACGCACGGTGCCCTGACCGAGGCCTGAGGCGCCGCCGCTGACCACGGCCACGGAGCCGGCTACGTGCATGGCGTGCCTCTCATCCGTGCCCCGGCGGGTTGACGATGTCCGAGAACGCCTGGTGGCGGTTCTCCACTATGTCCTCGCAGATCTGATCCAGGCTGTCCATGAGCCACAGGTGCGCGGCCTTACCGGGGCGATAGTCGGCCTCGGCCATTCCCTGAATCCGCCCCTGTTCTTGGAGTTGCTTCACCTTCGCAAAGTTGGCTGCACCGTCACTGGTATACACGCCCAGGGTACGTCCGCCTCGTTCGTTGAGTATGGAGAACACCGGCACGTCACTCGGGCCGTCGGCGATGTACAGCATGTTGCGGATCGGCACCCGCCGCTGTTCCTCGGACATGCGAGCATTCACGTCGATCGACGGCCGCTTGTTGACGCCCTTGTTGATCTCGAAGACGCTGCGCGTCTTGGTGGTGTTGTCGACAACGTAGCCGAGGTGGCTGATGGGGTGGTCCGGCACACTCGGCGGCAGCTGCTCCAAGTAGTCCACGGGAGCCGGCTCCTCGATGAAGCTGTTTGCCCAGATGCCGTCGATGTGATCGGCGAACACGCTGCCCTCGATCATCGGTTGAAGACCCGTGGAGACCACGTAGTGGTCCACCGTGATGTCCTGCTGCGCGAAGCGGTGGTTGGCGGTCACGTGTCGGCGCACCTCCTCCAGGAACTCCGGCATGCCGGGGGCGGGCTCCAACTTCGCACCGAGCTTCCGCAGCAGATCGTTGGTGAGGCCGGCGAACACACCTTCGCGCACATAGGTGAGGATGTGGCCGAGGTAGGCAGTGTCCTTGCTGATGGTCACGCCCCGTTGTGCATAGAACTCGGGCAGCCCATCCACCTCGGCCCAGAAACGATCCGGATCTACGCCGTAATGGGCGAACAGCGGCTCCTGCATGTTGCCCGGAATGAGCGTTCGGTCGAAGTCCCAGATGAACGCGACCACCGTCTGGGTGTACAACGGGACGGGCATCCCGCGAGCTTAGGGCAGCTGGTGCCGCCCGAAGTGAAGCTCCTTGCCTTCGAGCCAGTATGGCTGAATGCCGCATCGGGCTCCCCGGAGGTCGCGATGCGCCTCTCCGGTTCGCCGCGTCGGGACGAGCACGGTCACCGTCCAGCCCTCCTCCGCGAGCATCTCTGCCACCGGTTGCAGCCGGGCGAGCGGCACGGCGTCGTCCACCACCAGTTCGCACCGTTGGAGGTCGGGGACCATCACCGCCATCGCCGTGTCCGGAGCGGCGTGGAAAGCGGGCATGTCCACCAGGGTGGCAACGGGCATCTCCATGACCGAGTCGCTGCGCCGGGACCAAGCACGAGCAGCCGCATCGGCGACCGCCACGCACGTGCGCTCCCTCAGCCCAACCGCCATGTAGGTGTCCTCCTCGCCCTGCGACTTACACCAGTGTAACTAGCAGTCACCGGCGGGCCAACCGGGCAATCGCCCACCGCCCCCGCGGGGCCAACGCCGCCGCCTTGCGTACCCTGGGGCCGACAATGACTGATCTGGAGCTCACCAGCGTCGACGCGGCCACGGGATTGACCAGGGGCCAGGTCAAGCAGCGGGTCGCAGCGGGCCTCGTGAACGACGTCCCCGAGGCCCCGAGCCGGACCACCGCCGACATCGTCCGATCGAACGTCTTCACCCGCTTCAACTTCCTCCTGGGGGCACTCCTCGCCGTCATCGTCGTGGTTGCCCCGATCCAAGATGCCCTCTTCGGCGTCGTGCTCGTCGTCAACACCCTCATCGGCATCGTCCAGGAGTTGCGGGCGAAGCAGACGCTGGATCGGCTCGCCCTTCTCAACGCACCCCGCGCCACGGTCGTACGGGACGGTCAGGCGCAGACGGTGGCCGTCAACGAGGTCGTGCGGGACGACATCCTGCAGCTGCGACCCGGAGATCAGTTGGTCGTCGATGGCGTGGCCGCCACCAGCGAGGGACTCGAGATCAACGAGGCACTGTTGACCGGAGAGTCCGATCCGGTACCGAAGCAGCCGGGTGACCGATGTCTCTCCGGCAGTTTCGTGTCGGCCGGTGAGGGCCGCATGCAGGCGACCAAGGTCGGCGCCGACGCCTATGCAGTGCAGCTGGCGGAGCAGGCGCGCCGGTTCACCCTCGTCCGCTCCGAGCTCAAGCACGGCATCGACTGGATCCTGGCGGCCATCTCCTGGGTGATCGGACCGGCCATCGCGTTGCTCATGTGGAGCCAGCTCCAGGTGACCGATGGCATCCGACCAGCGCTGGCCGGCGCCGTTGCCGGTGGCGTCGGCATGATCCCCCAAGGCTTGGTGCTGCTCACGTCGATGGCCTTCGCGCTGGGTGTGGTTCGCCTCGGCCGGCGGCAGGTGTTGGTGCAGGAGCTGCCGGCGGTAGAGGGCCTCGCCCGGGTCGACACGGTCTGTCTCGACAAGACGGGAACCCTCACCGAGGGCCGGCTCCGCCTCCACGACGTCATCCCCATCGCTTCGTCCGCCCAGTCGGCGTCGATCACCGACGCGCTCGGCGCCTTGGGAGCGGTGGGCACCTCGCCAAACGCCACCCAGGAGGCCATCGCCGCCAGCCATCCCGACCCCGGGTGGAGAGCGGTGGCCTCGGTACCGTTCTCGTCGGCCCGCAAGTGGAGCGGCACCCAGTTCGCCGACCACGGCACCTGGGCACTGGGTGCCCCTGAGATCGTAGGTGCAGCCGATCCATCGGTCATGGCGGAGGCCGACAGCCTCGCCGCCGGCGGGAAGCGGGTGGTGATGCTGGCCCACTCACCACACCGCCTCGATCCCGAGTCCGGGAGTGTCCCGCACCAGATGGAACCGGTCGCCCTGGTCGTGCTCGGCGACGCCGTCAGGGGCGACGCTGCCGCCACGCTGCGCTACTTCGCCGCGCAAGGCGTCGCCGTGAAGATCATCTCCGGCGACCATGCCGAGACGGTTGGCGCCATCGCCCGCGAGGTGGGTGTGCCCGGCGCCGAGCGGGCCGTGGACGCCAGACACCTCCCCGACGAGCCCAACGAGCTCGCCAGCGTCATGGAGGAGACCGCCGTGTTCGGCAGGGTGACACCACACCAGAAACGAGCCATGGTCGCCGCCCTCCAACGCTCGGGACACATCGTGGCGATGACGGGTGACGGGGTGAACGACGTCCTAGCGCTCAAGGACTCCGATATCGGCATCGCCATGGGCTCGGGGAGCTCGGCGACCCGGGCCGTGGCGCAGCTCGTGCTGATCGATGGCCGTTTCGACACGATTCCGCACATCGTCGGCGAAGGACGAAGGGTGATCGCCAACATCGAACGCGTCGCCAACCTCTTCGTGACGAAGACCATCTACGCCCTGGCCCTGGTGCTGGCCGTGGGCCTCGTCGGCCGCGTCTTCCCCTTCCTGCCCCGACACCTCACGTTGGTGGGTTCCGTGACCATCGGAATCCCTGCGTTCTTCCTTGCACTCGAGCCCACGGCGCGCCGAGCCCGCACCGGATTCGTCAAGCGGGTGCTTCGGTTTGCGGTTCCGACCGGTCTGGCGGCCGCTGCAGCCACCTACGCCGCCTACGAGCTCGCCATCTCCGAGGACACCTCACTGACGGAGGCCCGCACCATGGCCACGCTCGTGCTGGCAGCCATCGGCCTGTTCGCCCTCGGCATCGTGAGCCGCCCGCTCAACGGACAGCGCCGCACCTTGATCGCCGCCATGGGCGTGCTGCTCTTGTTGGTGCTCGTGAGCAGAACGTGGCGCGACTTCTTCGAGATCGACCTGCCCGGCCCGACTCTCGTGTTGGCCGCGGTCGGCATCGTTTCCATCACCGGCGTCGTCATGTTCGGAGCGCTACGCCTCATCGGGTGGGGTCGGCAGGTACCGGAGATGCTCCAGCGTTCACCCGACCTCACCCTGCGCGGCAGCGGTCCACGGCTCCGGCATGCTCTCGAGGACTGGTGGGACAACCGCCTCCGCTTCTGGCGCGAGCCCGACGACTAGAGCCGATTTCGCGATCCGCGGGATTTACGACCTGACGTCTACCATGCCGGCGGGCGTTGAGAAAGGGACCGACCCTGATGAGCGTGAGCATCTTCGTTGGCAACCTTCCCTGGTCGTATACCGATACCGAGCTGGCAGCGATCTTCACCGAGTACGGAGCCGTCTTGTCGGCGACCGTCGTCTGTGACCGGGAGTCCGGTCGATCTCGAGGCTTCGGCTTCGTCGAGATGTCATCGGCCGATGCACGCGAAGCCATTCGGGCAGTGGATGGCACAGAGGCGTCCGGTCGACCCCTGACGGTGAACCGGGCCCGCCCGCGAGCCTCCGTCACCTGATCCGCAGGCCGGCGCCGCTCACACCGAGGCCGGCTTCCTCCACTCCGCCAGAGTCTCGGCGATCCACGACTCGGCCGCCGCCACCAGCTCCCCCTCCGGCCGGTCGCGCCCCATTGGCCCACCGAATCGGACCCTGACCCGGGTACCGAACGGGATCGGGAAGAACTTGTTCTTCGACAACACCCACGTGCCGTCGATGGCCGTGGGGACGACTTCCAGCTCTGGAGCGGCCTTGAGCAAGGCGACCGACCCGGCTCGCTTGAACTCCTGCAGCTGCCCGTCACGTGCCCGCGTGCCCTCAGGGAAGATCACCACGGAGACGTTGCGCCGCTGCGCGGTCTCCCCCAGCTCGCGGATGGCACCGATCGATTGACGCCGGTCTCTGCGGTCGATGAGCGCGTTCTGGCCGTGGCGCAAGTTCAACGAGACGCTGGGGATCCCACGTCCCAGCTCCTGCTTCGCCACGTACTTGGGGTAGTTGCGGAACAGGATCCCCCCGAAGAAGGGGATGTCGACCAGCGACTGGTGATTCGACACGAACACGTACCCCTTCCCTCGTCGCACCTCTGGCGGACGATCGATCGTGTAGCGGACCCCGCAGATGCGGAAGTCCCAGATCAGGACCCGTTGCATCACGCCCATCACCACTTCGAAGGGCCGAATGCCGAACAACCGGGCGAGACGACCCACCGGATCGAACACCACGAGCGTGCCAGCGAACGCCACCAGGAACGGC
The DNA here is from genome assembly GCA_041581135.1 of Acidimicrobiia bacterium. Lineage (GTDB taxonomy): Bacteria > Actinomycetota > Acidimicrobiia > Spongiisociales > UBA5794 > JBFGCM01. The sequence continues at coordinate 27,633 of JBFGCM010000026.1, read as the reverse complement.
ACGGTGAACACCCAATCGCGTGCGGTCCGCAACAGCCTCATGTCACGCGCGGTCCGGGAGCCCGACACTGAGCAGGTAGTCGCCTGCGGCCTCGTCCCATTCCAGCTCGATGTAGCCGCGGGTGCTCGCTGCCTTGGCGAACTGGAGGAAACCGTTGAAGCCGAACTTCTTCTCGCTGAAGTCCGGTGAGCGCTTGCGCAGCTGGTTCTTGAGCCCGGACAGCGCCGGCGGACCCGACTGCATCTCCAGGTCCGCCACCAGGGTCTGGAGCTCAGCGAAGGCCTCGTCCTCGCCTCTCCCGTCGCTCGGGAAGCCCACCTCGGGGTCTCCCTTCGCCGCCCCGGCGGTCAGCTCGATGACGTTCTGGTCCTCCAAGTGGCGCAGCAGCTCTCCAAAGGCACGGAAGCCGTGGTCGGCTTCGTTGAAGGTGGGATCCTTGCGAAGAAGGGCGCGCTTGACACTCGACGCCAGCACGGCGCCACCACTGCTCCGCTTGAGGCCGGCAACGGTCTGGCTCACCAGCCTGGCGAGATCGGGCGGCTCCCGGTCCTCGGCGATGGTCTCCTCCTCGTCTCGGATCGGCTTCTTCTCCGGCCTGCGCCTCCGCGGCGGCGGATCGACGCCTTCGAGGCGCTCGTAGAAGAGGAACTCGTCGCACGCCGGTGGAAGGAGCGACGACGTGGAGTCCTTCATGCCCACGCCGATCACCCGCTTGTTCAGCTCGCGCAACTTGTGGACGAGCGGGGTGAAATCGCTGTCGCCCGTGCACACCACGAACGTCGCCAGATAGTCACGTTCGAGGGCCATCTCCATCGCATCCACAGCCATCTTGATGTCGGCTGCGTTCTTGCGGCCGGCACCCATCCGCTGCGGAATCTCGATCAGCTCCACGTGGCTGCGCGTCAACATCTTGCGGTCGTCTTCGAACAGCGTCCAGTCCGCGTAGGCGCGGCGCACCACCACCCGTCCGCGCTCGGCGAGGGCATCGGCTATGGGCTTGAAATCGAACGACCGGCCCAGGCTCTCCCGCGCTCCGATGGCGAGGTTCTCATAGTCGAGGAACAGGGCGATGCGATCTTCTTCTTCGTCTGCCATGGGTCCTTTCTTGGTATGGAGCGTACAAGCTCAAGGCGGCCCCGGAACGCGAACCGGCATCTCGGGCACGTCCTCGAACTCTGCCATCTCATCCATCATCTCCGGCCGCCGCTCGGCATACTCGCTCATGTCGGTTCCGTAGCGGTCGGCCAGCGGCCGAGCCGACAGACCGTGGGCGAAGATGCTGATGAGCACGGTCAACGCAATGATGTCGAACACCTCCTGCAACGCCTCCATCCCTGCGCGCTCCAGCACAATGAGCCCGAACAGCAGTGACGCGATGCCACGAGGTCCGAACCAGCCGATGAACAGCTTGGTGTAGAGGCGCATCCTGGCACCGGCGAGAGACACGAAGACCGGAAGCACTCGTATGACCGTCAGGCTGAGAACAGCGTAGGCCACGATCGAGAGATCGGCGGCTCGGAGTGCCGGGAGCACAGCCGCCGCCCCGAAGAACAGGAATGTCAGCAGCGTCAGCAATTGACCTTCGGCCTCGGCGAACTCGTACAGACAAGCGCAGATCGGACGAGAGGTGTTGCCGATCGTGAGCCCGGCTACGAACGCAGCGATGAAGCCGCTGCCACCCAACGCCGGCGCCAACGCAAAGGCAGTGAGCGCGATCGCCAACGCCGACAGCCGCTGAAATGCGTCGCTCATCGAACCCGTCCGCATCCCCCACGACACCGCCCGACCGCCGACATACCCGACGGCGACACCGACGACGACGGCCAGGAGGATCTGTTGGAGACCAAATTGGATCCAGTACCCGACGGTCCCGGTGTCGTCTGCTTCGAGGAAGGCGAGCGCCACCATCAAGATGGGAAGTGCCAGCCCGTCGTTGAGGCCGCTCTCGACGTTGATGGTCTGCCGCACCGCGACCGGCACCTTGGGGCTGGTCACGACGACCTCCCCCAAGGCGGCATCGGTCGGGGCGAGCACGATGGCGACCACGGCCACTTCCCAGAACGACAGGGAGCCGAGCAGCCAGAGGCCGGCCAACGTCCCCAACACGATGGTGAGGGGCAGACCGACAGAGAGGATCCGGAGCGGCCACCGGAAGCGGGTGCGAAGCACTGCAAGATCGATGCGAGCCGCGTCGGTGAACAACACCAGAACGAGAGCCAACTCCATCACGGTCACCACGACCCTGTCCTCGATGTCGACGTCGATGAGACCCAGCCCGTCGCCTCCAACCACGAGGCCGAATACGGTGAAGATCATCGGCGCCGTGATCACGGTGCTGCGAAGTCGACCCGAGATGAGCCCGAATCCGAGCACGAAGAGGGCGATGACGAGAAAGTCGCTTGTCTCCACGTGGTTGCAACCTACCCCGCACGGCCCGTCAGTACGGGCGATCTCTCCGATCTATCGATCCGCGAAAGTTTTTTTGACTAGACCCCTTGCAAACACTTCGAGTAGTCACTACACTACCGGGAGTAGATGTTCTCTTGGGGGAAGTGTGCACAAGCTGATGCGACGGCTGATATACGAAGAGATGGGGGCGAACCTCGTCGAGTACGCCTTTTTGATCTCGTTCATCGTGCTCGTCGCCGTCATCGCCGTGACCGCGGTCGGCAACGCCACGTCCTCCAACATCGAGTCGGTCGCCCCCGGACTCAGGGGACCGTAGGCGCGGCTCGCTGTAGCGTCCGAGTCCGACCGGGCTCTGTTCCGTCACGCCTCCATGTCCCGGCCGCGTGCCGGCGGAAACACGTGAGCGCTCGCACGCGCCGAGCGGCAACCGCGCCCGAGGCAGGATTCGAACCTGCGACACCCGGTTTAGGAAACCGGTGCTCTATCCCCTGAGCTACTCGGGCTCGGGGCTCCTCGAGCCCCGGCACGATCGTACAACGACACGCGCCGAGGGGGCCCCGACAGGGCCCCCTCGATCGCAACCTGTTGGTTCAGTTCTCTCCGCCCGTGTCGGTGAGGTCCACGATGCGGCCCTCACCTCCCAGCGGATAATCGGCCGCCGTGATCACCCCTCCGAGCGCATCGGTGAGGTATCCCGACAATGCCTGTTGGTACGTCGCCCCTACCGACGTGAACGGTGCTCCGCGGAATGGATACTCGTCGCCACCTCCGGCGAGGAAGTTGATGGTGGCGACCACGATGTCGTCACCGGCCACTACCACGCCGTCCTCGACGATCACGTCCCCGCTGTCGAGTGTCACGTTGATGATGCGGCTACCCGGCACCACAACGTTGCCGTCCTCGTCGAGTTCTTGGGCGACACCGGCGCCATCCCACTCGAACGAGAATCCGGCGATCTGGGCGAAGCGACCGGTCCCACCGGGGATGTCACCATCCTGGGTGCGGGAGACCGCGTTCTCCAGGATCTCCTTGAACTGGCTCCGCGGGATGTCGGGCACGATGGTCACGAAGTTCGGGAACGGCACCATCGAGAAGGTGTCGAACTCGGTGATCGGCCCGGCCGGAATGATGCTGTCGTTGCGAATGCCGCCGCCGTTTTGCAGCGCGACATCCGCTTCCGGAGCACCGAACTCGGCCGCCAACTGATTGGCCGTCCAGAGCAGCGAGTCTGCGATCAGGTTGCCCTCGTTGGTCTCCCGGGACCGCACGTCGGAACGAAGCCCGTTGAGATCGACTTCGCTCTGTGCAATCACGTTGGCCAACAGCTCGGCCACCGCAGCCTCTACCGGATCGGTCACGAGACGCTTGACACGGCCATCGGGCCGCACCGCGTCCGGGTTGTCCCCGCCCGCCACGCGGATCGGACCACTCAGATCCTCATCGATCATGACGAGGTTGCCGGCCGCATCGAAACCGACCACCAGCTTGCCCAAGTAGCCGTACTGGCCGGAAGTCGTCACCACCGGCAGCTCCGTGCCGTCCATGTCGGTGGCGATGAGCGGATAGGGACCGAAAACGTCCTCTTCATCGCCCGGGACCAGCAGGTCGTCCGGGTTCGCCAGCAGCTCGTCACCGCCGCCGGCCACCATCAGGTCGACGCCGTCCAGCAACGCGGCAAGCTCGATGTCACCTTCGACGTCCTGCAGGTGGCTGATCATGATGATTTTGTTGACCCCGGCCGCCTCCAAGGCGTCGACTTCCGCCTGCACGAGTGCGGCCACGTCGTCCATGACGATGACGTCGCGCGGGCTCGAGATGAACGTCAGATTGGGAGTCGTCGCTCCGACGATCCCGATGAGCTGCCCGCGCTCCTCGATGATGGTGCTGCCGGCGATGATGCCGGCATCGACCAGGGCTTGCAGGCCCGGTTCCAGCGAGAAGTCGAGGTTCGCGCTCAGGTAGGGCGGCGGATCGGTGTAGCTCAGGATGAACTGCTCCAGCACGTCCGGCCCGAAGTCGAAGTCGTGGTTGCCGATGGCGACGGCGTCGTAGCCGATCAGATCCATGGCGATTGCGTCGAAGAACGGCACGCCCTTCACGAGGCTGGCATTGAACTCCGGCCCTGCCAGGAAGTTGTCGCCCGATGACACCATCACCGAGCCGCGCGGCACCGGCCGTCCCATCATGTTGAACGTCAGCGGCTGTTGCCTTGCGAGGCGCTTGTTGTTCTTCACCACGGTGGAGAAGCGATCCACGCCGCCGAAGTCTTCGAGACCGGACCCCAGGTTGAGCAGGTCCGACTCGCCGTCGTTGTTGTGGAGGACGGTCAGCCAGAAGGCCACTTCACCTTCGGCACTACCTTCCTCCGCCTGTGCGCCGGCCGTGGCCAGCGCTGCGAACACCATCGACAGCGCAGCCACAAACACCAAGAATCGCCGACGCGGCGATACAGCAGATCCAATCATGGTTCGACATCCCCTTTCCAAATCCCCGGGCACTCCTGCTCGGTAGGTTAATCGGCTGACAATGACTTACTAGAGCCGGAGGCCCCCTATCGCCGGGGATGCGGCGTACACTCCCGCACGGTCGACTGCGGGAAGGTGCTCGACGGTGAGATGGTGGCAGACGAGCGTCGTCTACCAGGTCTACCCCCGGAGCTTCCGCGACACCACGGGCAACGGTGTCGGCGACTTGGCAGGCGTCATCCAACAACTCGACTACCTCGCCGAGCTCGGCATCGGTGCCGTGTGGTTGTCCCCGTTCTACCCGTCGCCGATGGCCGACTTCGGATACGACGTCTCGGACTACGTCGACGTCGACCCGCTGTTCGACGACCTCGCAACGTTCGACCGCCTCGTCGACGAAGCCCACGGCCGTGGTATCCGCCTGATCATCGATTGGGTCCCGAATCACTCCTCGGATCAGCACCCTTGGTTCCTGGAGTCCCGCTCGTCGCGCACCAACCCAAAGCACGACTGGTATGTGTGGCGCGACGCCAAGCCGGATGGGTCACCCCCGAACAACTGGGTGGCCCTGTTCGGAGGCTCCTCCTGGGAGTGGGACGACACCCGCCAGCAGTACTACCTCCACACCTTTCTGAAGGAACAACCCGAGCTGAACTGGCGGTGCCGCGAGCTGCGCGCCGCCATGCTCGACACGCTCCGCTTCTGGCTCGACCGCGGGGTCGACGGATTCCGCATGGACGTGGTGAACTTCATCATGAAGGACCCTGAATTCCGGGACAATCCCCCGAACCCGGCCGCGGATGCGCACCGCTCGCCATGGTTCCACTCCGAGTACGAATCTCAGCTCCATGTGCACGACAAGATGCACCCCGACGTCCACGAGCTGTTCCGGGAGTTCCGTCGGATCGCAGATTCCTACGAGGGTGACCGTGTCCTCATCGGAGAGATCGAACCGGAGCCGTGGGACCGCTGGGTCCGCCACTATGGGACGGAGCTCGACGAGATCCAGATCCCGTTCAACTTCGGCCTCATCGACACTGCGTGGTCGGCAACGACAGTGGCTGAGCACATAGGTGGCTTCGAGGCGGCGCTTCCGCCCGGCGCCTGGCCCAACTACGTGCTGGGCAACCACGATCAGGTGCGGCTTGCGACCCGCATCGGCCGAGACCATGCACGGTTGGCTGCCATGCTGCTGCTCACGGTGCGGGGCACCCCGACGATGTACTACGGCGACGAGCTCGGTATCGAGCAAGCAGAGATCGCCCCGGAAGACCAGCAAGACCCCTACGGGAGGCGCGTCCCCGGCCAGGGTCGCGACGGCTGCCGTACGCCCATGCAGTGGGACGCCTCCCCGTCGGCCGGGTTCTCGTCGGCGCCTCCCGAGGAGCTGTGGCTTCCACTGAGCTCTGACCACGCCACCGCCAACGTCGCCGCCCAGCTGGAGGACCCTGACTCGCTACTCACGCTGTACCGCACGCTGCTCGAGTTGCGGGCGCAGCATCCGGCGCTCCACGCCGGCGACATCGAGGTGCGGGACGCCACCGACGACGTGCTGACCTACACGCGTAGCGTGCCCGGTGAGCGCTGGCTGATTGCACTCAACTTCAGCGACGCTCCGCGGCGACTGCAACTCGACGAGCCCGGTCGGATCGTCGTGTCCACGGCACACCGAGACGCCGCCTTCACCGACGGCGAACTCGCCCTCGCCGGAGCGGAAGGTGTGTTGGTGGCGATCACGCCACCCGCGGCACCAGCTCCGGGAGTCTCCTGAAGAACGACGACCGGGCCAGCACTTCATCGGCGCCCAGTGCGCCGGCACGCGCCATGGCCACATCGTCGACGTGCGGCCCGAACGCAACGGTCCGCACACCGCGAGCCGCCAACGCCGCTATCGCTTCGTCTGCTTCACCATGCGTCAAGTCGACGAGCCCCAGGGCCGCATCGTCGATGTCGCCCGGATGCCGCCAGATCACGAGGTCGCACCCCGAGTCACGGACCACCCCCTCGACTCTGGTGCGATCCATCAGATCCGCTCCGTACAACCCCACCCGGGGTCGGTCGGCAGCCGATCGACGCATGGCCGCCGCTTTGGTGGCGCCCCAGGCGAGGTGGGCCTGCCACACCCCGTCGCCGAGTTCCTGGGAGGATGCCGGCGCCAGACCATACGTGTCTCCCGGAAGCGCCGCGCTCACCGCCGGATCTCGTCGCACCGGCGCCACCCCGGCATCGTCGAGCGCGGCCGTGGGTGCCGCGAGCGCCTCCTGGAAGACCTCCAGCGGTGAGCGACGCTGGGTGCGGTACGGCTCTGCCAGCAGCGCCGCCAGGTGTTCCCCAAGCCACTCACGGCCGGCCACGATCGCCGCGCGAACATCGACCTCCTCCGCGCCGGGAACGCCGGCGAGGCGGGACGCGACGTAGGGCTCGTAAACGGCGACGAAGGCCTGCAGCAACACCGTGGAGGCTTCGTCCAATGGCGGAGTGCCGGTCGAGCCGGAGGCAGCATTCACACCGAGAGGTTACGGCGTAGAAGATCGGTCGGTCATCGAGCATCCCGGCGCACGGCACCGCCGGCCTCGCTCACGGTTCTAGAGTCGGTGCCCATGAGGCGGCGTTGGGGGCTCATGCTGGTGGCAGTGGCACTGCTCACTGCCTCGTGCCGTGCGGAGCTGAACTTCGCCGTGATGCTCGAAGAGGACGGGTCGGGCAACTTCACGATCGAAGCCGGCATCGACGACGAGCTCGAGAATCTTCTCGGCAACGTGCCGGACATCGAGGCGCTCACCCTTGCCCTCGAGGCGTTCGACTTCGGGACGCTGGTCGGCGGCGAAGTGGGTGAGTACCGCGAAGGCGACATGAGGTACCGCACGCTGTCCACCGGATTCGCCGACTTCGAAGAGCTACGCCGAGACCTCATCCAGGTGGAGGGATCACCGTTCCGAGAACTCATGCTGGTGCGGTCGGACGAAGACATGTCGATCGAGGCCGAGGTGGTGCTCCCCGACCTCGGTGCGCTGATCGAGGCCACTGAACTGCCGTTCGACCCGGGGATCCTGGACAACGACGCACTCTTGGCTTCGCTGCGTATCCAGCTCCCGGGCACCGTGGACGCGCACGATGCCGACCGCATCGACGGCGAGGTACTCGTGTGGGAGTTGCCGCTGAGCGGTGGCGTGACCACGATCTCGGCCCACAGCACGTTCGATCAACCCGGCTTCCCGTGGTGGACCATCGTGGTGGCCGTGCTGATCATTGCGGGCCTCGGAGTGCTGTTCGTCGCCCGTGGTAGCCGCGAGGCCGCCCAACAGGCCGCGCTCGACGCCGCCGAAGCCGAGGCATCGGCACCGCTCGACATGCCGTGAGCTAGCCCAAGAACACCTGCACCGTCATCAAGCCCAGCGGACCCTCGACCACGCCGATTCCGACCCAGATGAAGTGGGGAGAGAGGATGTTGGCTCGGTGCCCCGAGCTCCCCATGAGTCCGGCGTGTGTGCTGCCCGCATTCACCGCAAGCGCCAGGTTCTCCCCGACGATGACGTAGGGAATGTCGGCATCCTCGAGCCGGTCCTCGACAGTCCCGGTGACGAGCGATTCATGCGCGAAGTAGCCGTCCGTGTACATCTCCGTGGCGTGAGCAACGCCGACGTCGGTGAGGATCACCGACCATGCCAAGGGCTCGAGGCCTGCCTCGACCCGCGACCGGTTGAGCTCGTCGAAGATCAGCATGGCCGATTCCCGGTCGTGCGCCAGGTCGGCAGGATCGGCCGCGGGGAGCTCCAGACGTTGGCTGCCTTCCACGATCACCTGCCCGGGGCCGATCACCTTGCGGAGACCCAGGAGGACCCGCAGCACCGGGTCGCCGATGACGACGGCCATGGTGGTTTGCGCCGTTCCGTCGGGATCGATCAGCACGGCGGAGATCGAACTGTTGTCCACCTCACGAACCGCGGCGTCACCGAGCGGGAGCACGGCGATCAGTGAGACGGTGAGCGTGATCACGACCATGCCCCACGCCGCACCGAGCGTGGCACCCGCCGCTCGATTCAGCGCCGGGGCTCCCGACAGATGCGGCAGGGCGAAGCGTGCGAATCTGACCACCAGCTTGCCGGCCACCGCCACCGCGAAGAAGGCGATGCTGCCCCCGACCACCGTACCGGCGGCGAGCGAGATACCCATCCACGCCGCCAGGAAGCCACCGAGTGGACCCGACACGCGGAAACCGACGACCAGGCCGAACACGAGAACGGCCAGGTCGACGGCCTCGAGCACGAGGCCTCGATACCAACCACGTACCGTCACCGCGATCAACGCAGCGACGACGGCGATGTCGATCATCGATCAGTCAGCGCCGGCCACCGGTTGTCCAGGAATCTCCTCGTTCGCCCGGGCCCCTACCGGCTCCAGCTCTTCGCCGAGGGCGTCGTCTCCGCGCTCCTCGATCGGCTCTTCTTCGTCGTCGCTCATGCGCCGAATGTGGGCCATGAAGGTCTTCCCCGTGTCGGGATCGACGATCAACGCCTCCCTGGCCTCGGCCCACGACTGCCCCAGGACGCGGGTCCGCCACAGGTGACCCACCACGATCTTGACCGATGCCACCACCGGCACCGCCAGAAGGAGGCCCCAGAAGCCCGCAATGGCGCCTCCGGCGAGCAGCGCCAGGATGATGGTGGCCGGGTGGAGCCGGACGGTGGCCCGCAGCACGGTGGGGCTGATGAAGTTGTTGTCGATCTGCTGCACCGCGAAGGCCACCACCGCCGCCCACAACGCAGTGGCGGGATCCACCAGCACCAAGCCGACCGTGACGCCCAGAGCGCCCCCGACCCATGGACCGACGAACGGGATGATGTTGAGCGCACCGGCGATCAGTCCGATCACCAGCCAGAATGGCAAGCCGATGAGGCGGAAGCCTATCGAGGTGAGGATCCCCACGATGAAAGCAACCACCAGCTGGCCGCGCATGAATCCGCCGACGGCGTGGGTGAGCTGCCGCATGATGTGGTGGATCTCATCGCGATGTCGTTCGGGGATGAGTTCCCGGCCCTGCTCGCGCAGCTTGGGGAGATCGAGCAGGACATAGAAGGCGATGACGGGGGCCAGGAAGAACACCAACAGCGCTTCGAGGATGCCCAGCGTCACCGCGCCGAGCTGCACCAGCGCCTCCGACACGAACTCCTCGGTGTTCTGCGGGTCGGTGAGGAAGTCACGCACCTCGTCGTAGGTGGGGATGTCAACGTTCTCGACTCCGATGGCCGAGAGGGTGTCGGCGGCGACCGAGGCGACATCGTCGTAGATGGTGGGCAGGTCACGAGTCAGATCACTCGCCTGCTGCGAGATCTGTGGGACCAGGAGGATGCCGAGCACCACCAGCACGCCGACGAGCACCAGGTAGCTCAGCACGGTCCCGAGGATCCGAGGCACGTGGTGACGGTGCAGCCGCGTCACGACGGGATCGAGGATGTAGATGAGCACCGCCGCCAACACCAGCGGAGCCAAGAGGATGCGGAGCTGGAGGAGTATCCACCCCACTGCGCCGAGGAGCAGCAACAGACCCAGGAAGCTCCAGCTGGCGATTCCAATCCGCCGCAACAGTCCGGGAAGGTTCCGGTCCTCGGATGTCATCGGCAGCAGTGTACCGGTGCCATGACGTAGCCCCCCTCGGCCGCTGGGCTCAGGTGGAGCCGTCGCCACCCAGCTTGGCGGCGACCGCCTCCTGGCGCGTGGTACGGATCTTGCGGAGGCGGCGGACGGTGAGCGGTGAGTAGGCGAGCGCCGCCGGATCGTCCATCAGACGCCGCAGCACCTGGTAGTACCGGGTGGCGCTGATGCCCACGTACTCTCGGATGGCCCGGTCCTTGGGCCCCGGGTACAACCACCATGCGGACTCGAAGTCGAGAACGCGCCGGTCCTTCACGCTCAGCTCTGCGGTACTCGCCATGGCCGGCAGCGTACGACCGGGGTGTGACAAATCCGGGGATTTGGTGCGCGGCCGAGCCGCCAGGAGGCAACACGGAGCCGGCGGAGAGATGCGAACACCCCACCAACCCCCGAACAACGACCACCCGGGTGGCGACAAGACGGCCCCCGCCGGGGCCGTCGCCGGCGCAGCATCGCCACAGAGCGGCACCAGCGTGGCCGGACCGGACGCACAACTCATCCAGAGCGCCACGCGGCCGGGGCCGGCCACAAAGCAACACGGAGCTGGCGGAGGGATTCGAACCCTACGAAACAGCCCGGCCCCCAGGCCGGGACTCCGCTGAGCAACGATTCGAGACCGAGTAGGGCTCGAATCGTTGCGAACGTCGCCGCAGGCGACACGACGGCAACCCACGACGAAGGGTGACCGTGTCGCACGAGCTGGCGGAGGGATTCGAACCCTCGACCTGCCGCTTACAAGGCGGCTGCTCTAACCGAACTGAGCTACGCCAGCGAGGGTGGCCTAGGTTACCCAGCCTCGCATCCGGGCCAGCTCGTACATGGCGAGGGAGGCGGCGACCGAGGCGTTGAGGCTCTCGATGCTCCCGACGTGCGGTATCGACGCCACCACGTCCACCTTGTCACGCACGAGCCTGCCCAGGCCTCTTGCTTCGGCTCCGACGACGAGCGCCACCGGCTCCTTCAAGAGGTCGAGCCCGAAGATGGATCGCTCTCCGTGGGCGTCGAGTCCCACCAGCCACACGTCCATGGCGCGGAGCCTGTCCAGTGCGGAGGCGATCGACGACACCGTGGCCAACTGGAGGTGCTCCAATGCCCCGGCGGCGGCTTTGAAGGCGGTTGCCCCCACCGGCGCCGCTCGCCGGGTCGGCACCACCAGCCCGCCGAAGCCGGCGGCCACCGCGGTGCGGGCGATGGCCCCGAGGTTCCGTGGATCCTGGAGATGGTCGAGCACGAGGATCGCAGCGGAGCCGGCCTCCGGGACGAGGTCGGCGATGTCAGCTCTGGGCAACGGCGTCGCCTCTGCCACGAGTCCTTGCGGCGCCTGCGTCACGGCGAACTCGGACACGTCATCCACTTCCACGATCTCGCAGCCCGCAGCACGCGCCTCCTGCACCAACGCCGCGATCTCCTGATCGCGCAGCCGCGACCGCTCGACGGTCAGGCGTCGGACCCGCCCTGCGGCCACCGCGGCGCCAACGGCGTGGACGCCCTCGACCCTATCGCCGATACCAGCGGACGCCATCGGCGGTGTCTTCGACCACGATCCCGAGCTGGAAAAGTCCGTCGCGGATGGCATCGGTGACTGCCCAGTCCTTGTCGACACGAGCAGCGGCACGCCGGGCGATGAGTGCGTCGACGGTCTCCGCCGGGGTCTGCCCAGCATCGATGCCGTAGGCGGTGGCCAGCTCGGTCAGGGCCCCGGCCACATCCTCCAAGGACACCTCCGGCTCACCGAGACCGAGCACACCGATGATCTCGTCGTACGCGGCTGCGTACGCCGCGGCGTCCTCGCCCTCGTCGAGCCTCCGATTGCCGTCCCGCACCGCATCGAACACCACTGCGAGTGCTCCGGCCACGTCGAAATCGTCGTCCATGGCGGTCCGAAACGCGGCGACCACGTTCGGCTCTGGTGCCACTGCCAGATCGTCGCCGAACCGGCGACGGAAGCTCCACAGTCGCTCCAGCGAAGCCACCGCGTCCTGCAACGTCTCGTCGCCGAAGTCAATGGGCTTGCGATAGTGGGTACGCAGGTAGAAGAGCCGCACGGCAAGCGGCGGGTAGTCGGCGAGCACCGAGAGCAGATCGATGATGTTGCCCGTCGACTTCGCCATCTTCTCGCCGGAGAGGTTCACCATGCCGTTGTGCAGCCAGTAGCGGGCGAACGTGGTCCCCGTGGCTGCCTCGGATTGGGCCACTTCGTTCTCGTGGTGGGGAAAGACCAGGTCGACTCCCCCGGCGTGGATGTCGAACGCCTCGCCGAGGTACTTGGTCGCCATCGCCGAGCACTCGATGTGCCAGCCGGGGCGTCCCGACCCCCATGGCGCATCCCATGCGGGCTCTCCGGGCTTTGACGCCTTCCACAACGCGAAGTCCAGCGGGTCTCGCTTGTGCTCACCGGGCTCCACCCGGGCTCCAACCTGCAGATCGTCGATCTTGCGTCCGCTCAACCTGCCGTAGTCGGGGAACGACCGCACCGAGAAGTAGACGTCGCCGTCGGCCGCGTATGCGTGCCCCGTATCGACGAGGGTCTTTATGAGGGCGATCATCTCTGCGATGTGCTCGGTGGCGCGCGGCATGAGGTCGGGTGGCGCCACACCAAGTTGATCGAAGGCGGAGATGAATTGCTCAGTGGCGCGATCGGAGATGAGCTTCGTGGAAACGTGTTCCTCCGTGGCAGCAGCGATGATCTTGTCGTCCACATCGGTGACGTTCATCACGTACGTGACGGCGTAGCCCCTCCACGTCAGGTACCGCCGTATCACATCGAAGACAACTGCATACCGGCCGTGCCCGACATGCGGCGCCGCCTGCACGGTGGGACCGCACACGTAGATGCCCACGCGCCCTTCATCCCGTGGCTCGAACGTCTCCACGGCGCTGGACAGGGTGTTGAAAACTCTCATGAAGGCGCCGAATGCTACTCAGGACCGTGCCGGCTGCCAGAATGCCGCCGGTGAGCGACCTCAGCAGCCTCTTCGGCCCGACCACCGCAGTGGTGGGGCACCGTGGCGCCTCGGCGCACGCACCGGAGAACACCGTCGAGGCGTTCCGCTTGGCCAGGCAGCAAGGTGCAGACGGCATCGAGACCGATGTGCGGCGTACCGCAGACAACGCCCTGGTCATCCACCACGATCCGGAGATCGACGGGGTCGGGAGCATCGTCGACGTCACCCTCGAAGAACTGCGCCGTGCCGCGCCATGGGTACCGACCATCGACGAGATGCTCGAGGCGTGCGAGGGAATGTGGATCAATGCCGAGATCAAGAATGCACCGGCCGAACCGGATTTCGACGCCGACGACTGGGTGGCCGCCGAGGTGGTGCGTTGGGTGGAGGCCCATCACCTGCATGACCGGGTCATCGTGTCGTCGTTCAATCCGGGGACCATAGACACGGTGCAACGGCTCGACCCGAGCATCCCCACGGGCCAACTCACGCACGGCCCCTTCGATCCCGAGGGCATGTGCGCCGGTCTGGTGGAGCGCGGGCATGATGCTCTCCACCCGTTTCGCGGCGACCTGGCGGATGCCCTGGAGGAGATTCTCCTCGCCGCCAACGCCAGGCGGATCCCGGTGCTCCCGTGGACCGTCGACGACCCCGCAGAGATCCAGCGATTCGCCGAGGCCGGCGTGGCCGGTGTCATCACGAACGATCCCGCTGCAGCCGTCGCCTTGCTCAGACCTTAGAAGCTCGCCTCGGTAACCGAGCGCAACACGACCACGGCGGTGGCTGCGATACCCTCGCCATGGCCGATGAAGCCCATACCGTCGGTGGTGGTTGCTTTCACCGACACCTGGCCTGCAGAGACGTTCAGCAGCCGCGCCAGGGACTCCCTGATGTCGGCCCGGCGGGCGGCTACCCGAACCGTTTCCGCGATCACGGTGACATCCAGCGATTGAACGGCGAACCCCGCATCTCCCACCCGACCCAGCACCTTGGCAGCCAGCTTCATGGAGTCGGCACCCGCGAACGTGGGATCACTGGACGGGAAATAGTCTCCGATGTCTCCCAGCGCCGCCGCGCCGAGCAATGCGTCGGCAACCGCGTGCGCCACGACGTCACCGTCCGACGTCGCAATGACGCCCTGGTCGGGACTGACGAGCACGCCACCGAGCACGATCGGTGGCTCACCTCCCAGCCGATGCGCATCGAATCCCCAGCCAACCCTCATGGAGTCACGCATCCAGCCGGGCAAACACCATCCGGCCCACTGACGTGCGCAGGACGTTGGACACCTCCACGAGAACGGTGGAGCCGACCTGCCCGGCGCCGTCGGCCACCACGACCATCGTTCCGTCGTCGAGGAAGCCCACTCCCTGGCCCGGCTCGGATCCGAGCTTCTCGATGGCCACCTCGACTTCATCACCGGCCGCCAACCCGGGCCGCAGCGCCTCGCCCAGCTCGTGCGGATTGATGACATCGATGCCCCGCAGCCCCGCCGCACGCGCCAGATTGTGATCGGTGGTCACGAGAACGGCCTCGTAGCGCGATGCCAGGGCGAGCAGCTTGGCGTCCACGTCAACGGCCTCAGGCACGGTCTCCTCGAGCACACGGAACTCGATGCCCTCGACCTCGCGTAGCCCGTCGAGCACGTCCAGTCCGCGACGACCGCGGCGGCGCCTGCTGCGGTCATGGGCGTCCGCGATTCCCTGCAGCTCGTCGACCACGAACGCGGGAACCCACACATCCGACCGCACCAGCCCCGCTCTCGCCAGGTGCAGGATCCGACCGTCGATGGCCGCCGAAGAATCGATGAGGTGGGAGCTTCCGGCGGACACACGCACGGACGTCGGCTCCGGGGACCACAGCGAGGCCCCGCGTTGGCCGAACACCCGGGCGCCGAAGCTCGCCAGGATCAACACCACGAGCGCTGCTGCCGGCCAACCGACGACCCCTGGCAGCAGGGCAACGAAAGGGGCGGAGGCGGCGGCGCCCACGATGACGCCGCAGACGAGGCCCACGGTCCCCGAGAGAAGTTGCGGACCCGAGAGCTTGGCGAGCATGCCGGGGCTGTCGTCGAGAGTGGCGCGGATCACCCGACCGATGACGCCGCCGAGCACGTACCCCACGCCGGCACCGACCAGTGCACCGGTGATGACGGCGAACTCGGACTCCATCGTCCGGAACCAGCTGTTCCAGGATCGACCTACCTGGAATCCCACCGCCGTGGTGGCGAGGGTGACGAGAAGCCGGACAGCCTCGACGAGGGCACCGGCCTTACCGGTCTGGGGCAACGGCGGGGGCACGGCTCAGTCCTCTTCCTCGGGCTCGACCTTGGGCAATGCCCGGTCGAGTCTCCGAACCGCGTCCTCCTCGTCGATGCCCAGAGCAAACCGCAACTCACTCGTGATGATGATGCGTGCTTTCGCCAGCATTCGCTTGAGTGCCGGCGAGATACCCTTCTTCTGTTGCGCGTAGGTGAGGTCGCGCACCACCTCGGCGACTTGAAAGATGTCGCCGCTGTTGATCTTCTCGGTGAGCAGTTTGTACCATCGGCTCCAGTTGGACCCCGCTTCCTCGGGATCGTCCTTGAACGTGGCGAACACCTTGCGGGCCATGTTCTTCGAGATCACCGGGCGTACCCCGAGGTCCACGGCCTTGGCGACCGGAACCCGCACCGTGAGCTGATCGGTGGCGAGCTCGAGGACGAAGTAGTCCTGCTTCTGCCCGTCGAACTCGATGCGCTCCTTCTTGACGATGGTGGCGGCACCGTGGTGCGGGTAGACGACTTTGTCCCGGACCTTGAACGGAGACTTCGCCCGCGGCGCCGACTTTGGCTTCGCCGGGGCGTCTTTGGTGGCGGCCTTCTTCGCCGGGGCCTTCTTTGCAGTGGCCTTCTTCGCTGGGGCCTTCTTTGCCGGGGCCTTCTTCGCCGCGGCCTTCTTCGCCGCGGCCCTCTTGGCCGGGGCCTTCTTCGCCGGTGCCCTCTTCGCCGGTGCCTTCTTGGCCGACGTGGTCTTCGCCGCGGCCTTCTTCGTGCCGGCTGCCTTCTTCGCGGGCGCGGCCTTGGCCCGGGTGGCGGGCTTCTTGGCAGGCGCCTTCTTCGTGACAGGCTTCTTGGCAGTCGATTTCCGGGCAGGCATGGCGTGTCCGCTCGTTGGGTCGGGCCGTGGCGGCGGCGTAGTGTAATCGTCGGTCGGACCACTGAGGACGTTGAGTCGTTTCGGCCCTGGTGACTAGTCAGCCGAGCTCGACGACGGAGCTGAAGTCGGCAAGTCGATCGAAGTAGTTGCGCAACTGCATGGCCCGCTTGCGGCCGACGCCCTCCACCTGGTCGAGGGAGCTGACCTCGGCATTGAGCAGCTTCTGGAAGTCGCCGAAGTGGCTGACCAGCGCCTCCCGCACCGGGTCGGGAAGCCGGGGAACCTTGGAGAGAATCCGCAGCCCACGAGGCCTCACCGGCGAGTCGAGGTGGGAGAGGTTCAACGCCGCGGCGATGTTGGCGAGGTCGTAGAGCTGCTCGCCGGGCATGTCGTCGAGGAGCTCGAGAATCCGCTCGGGTCGCTTCGGACGCCGCTTCACGTAGTCGAAATAGACGAAGGTGATGAGGTCATCGACCCCCTCGAGAAAGTCGGCGGCCTGGAGCCGGATGAGCTGAGCCTCACCGCCCATCGCCACCATGAGCTGCTCCAGCTCCGTGGACAGGCGCCGTACCAACGTTGCCCGCTGCAGCACCAGCGCCACATCGCGCACGACGACCACATCGTGCACCTCGTAGCCGGTGAGGTTGTTCTCGGCTTCGGTGAGGCGCCTGCGCAACCGCTCCAGCGCGTTGAGGCTCTGATTGGCTTCGGCCAGCAGCTCGGTGGGAGGCTGCAGCTCGAAGCGGCGCTGATTGTGATAGACGATGGCCATCGCGCGCCCCTCGCTGACCGCAATGACCGGTTTGCCGGTCTGGCGGGCGAGTCGCTCTGCGGTGCGATGTCTGGTGCCGGTCTCTCCGGTCTCCAAGCTGGGATCAGGGATGAAGTGCACGTTGGCGCGCAGGATGAACTCGGCTTCGTCGTCGACGACGATCCCTCCGTCCATCTTGGCCAGCTCGGCGACGCGCTGCGGCGTGAACCTGGCCGCACTGACCGAGAACCCGCCGGACGACAACGACTCCACCAGCCCGCTCGTACCGATGGCGATCAATGCACCGTTGCCCTGGTGGATGATGAGATCCACCGCGGCTCGCAGGTCGGTTCCAGGCGCGAAGCGGCCCAGGATGTCCAAGTGGTCGGTCCCCGATCTCATGCGTCCGGGAGAGTACTACGTCACCCTGGATGAGAGAGCGCCGGAGCTCACGACGGTATCGAGGTCAGCTTGGCGCCTCCGACAAGGCCCACCCGAACCAGCGCATCGAGTATCCGGACGGGACCGCCGCCATCGGGAGAGACCAGGAGCCGGATTCCGAGCCGACCCGCCTCGTCCCTGCGACGCTCGGCATTGGCCACAGGGCGGATTTCCCCTGCCAGACCAACCTCCCCCCATGCGGCAGCGGCCCCCACCGGCTCGCCGGTGAGCGACGAGGCGAGCGCCAGTGCCAGCGGCAGATCTCCGGCCGGCTCCCGAAGTCGCACGCCGCCGACCACATTGACGTAGACGTCGTGGCCGGCGAAGGACAGCCCGGCGTGCCGCTCGAGCACGGCGAGCAGCTGGTGCACGCGGGCCGGCTCGACACCCTTCACCGATCGCCGGGGTTGTGGTGTCGAAGCCTTCGACACCAGTGCCTGGATCTCGACCAGCAGCGGCCGACTGCCTTCCAACGCGGGGAACAGGACCGTCCCCGGCACGGAGCCGGCGAAGTCTCCGGCGAACAGCGCAGATGGATCGGCAATGGGCAGCATGCCCCGACTCCCCAGCTCGAACAAGCCGACCTGATGCACTGCGCCGAAGCGGTTCTTGAGGCTGCGTAACAAGCGCACGCCTCGATAGGGATCGCCCTCGAGGTACAGCACGACGTCAACCATGTGCTCCAACAGCTTCGGGCCGGCGAGGGACCCCTCTTTGGTGACGTGGCCGACCAACACGACTGGTATCGAGCGCTCTTTGGCGAAGTGGATCAAGCGCGCCGCCGCCTCGCGTACCTGGGCGACCGCGCCGGCGGCGCCATCGAGATCGGATGTCGAGACCGTCTGGATCGAGTCGACCACGACCAGCGAGGGAGCAAGTTCACCGGCGGCTTCGATCACGGCGTCCACGTCGGAATCGGCGATCAGATACACCGCGTCGATCCCCACGTCCAGACGATCCGCCCGCATCGCCACTTGGGACTCGGACTCCTCCGCCGAGATCACCAGTGCAGTCCGGCCGCCGGCGGCGACGCCGGCCGCGGTCTGCAGGAGCAGCGTCGATTTGCCGACACCCGGCTCGCCGCCGACCAGTAGCGCCGAGCCCGGGACGAGACCGCCTCCGAGCACGCGATCGAACTCCTCGATGCCGGTGCTCACCCGGGCGACGGATCCGCCGGCGGCGTCCCGCAGCGGCTGTGCCACGGGATTCTCAGATCCTGTGCGCCGACGCGGCCGGGCAGTCTCAGTGAGCTCGCGCCCCATCCGGCACTGGGGACAGAACCCCATCCACTTGCCGGAGCGGTACCCGCACTCGTCGCATTGGTAACTCATCGGCGCCAATCTATCGCCGCCCACCGACACGAACGGGTAACGACGCAGCCGCGGGATCACGACGAGTGGCGCGGTTCATTCGGCCGCAGGGCCCATGCTGCGCAGGGGTGGTGCCGCGCGCATAGGCGCCATCCGTGGCACAATAGCCCCGGACCCGATACGCCGATCGGGGTCGTGGCAACGACGAGGATCCATTGGACGACGACAAGAAAATCGATTCCTTCGACGATCTGTTCGAGCCGTTCGACATCGACCCGCCGGAGGACGAATCACAGGCTGTTCCGCCCCCCGTGGCCACCCGCGAGGTGCAGCAGGTGCCATGCCCGTCGTGTGGCACTCAGAACCCCGAGTACAACCGGCACTGCGAGTCCTGCGGGGCGCGCCTCGGCACCGGTCCCCTTCCCGTGGCGCCACCGCCGATGGTGCGCAACACCGCTGGAAGCCGTGCCCTGGGGGTGTTGGCGGGCGTCATCCTGGCGGTTGCGCTGGCGGCGCTCATCTGGAACGTCGTACGCGACGACGAGACGGCGGCGCAGACTCCTACGGAGACGACCACCACGACGACCGAATCGATCAGCCTCCAACTCACCCAGCTGATTCCCACTTCGGTGGAGGCGTCATCGGAGCTCCGCGGCTTCGAAGCGGAAGGCCTCATCGACAACGATCCGGAGACCTACTGGAACGACGCCAGCCTGCGGGGACGTGACGGAAGCCTGACATTCCGGTTCAGTCAGCCGGTGCAGATCGTCGAGATCGAGATCTACAACCTCGACGACGAAGAGAAGTTCGCCCGCAACTACCGGGTGCAGGGCTACGAGATCATCATCAACGACCTGGCGACATCGGTCCAAGGGCTCTTGCTCGACACGATGGAGGTCCAGACCATCCAGATACCGAGCGTCCGCACCACCGAGCTGACGTTCCTGGTGAAGAGCATCCACCCCGCCCAGTCGTACGACGGCAACCCGCCATTCGACGAACTGGCGATCAGGGAGATCAGGTTCTACGGCCAGACGGTGGACGGCTAGCGCGCCGGCCCACCACCCGCACTCGAATCAGCCGGGGAGCGCAGCGAACAGATCCACCGGGTTGCCGTCAGGGTCGGCGATGGTGGCATAGCGTTGGCCCCAGAAAGCATCAAACGGCGGGGTGCGGCCCTGATGTCCGGCTTCGACCATCGTGGCGT
Source organism: Acidimicrobiia bacterium (assembly GCA_041581135.1). Lineage (GTDB taxonomy): Bacteria > Actinomycetota > Acidimicrobiia > Spongiisociales > UBA5794 > JBFGCM01. The sequence continues at coordinate 7,316 of JBFGCM010000026.1, read as the reverse complement.
ACGTCTCGTCCACCTCCGATGGCGACCCACACAAGAACGCCAGCGACACGCGATGGCCACCGCGGGGCGGTTCGTACTCCGAGAACGACTGCACCAACTCGACGGTGTCGAACATCAGCCTGAGACCACCCGGCAATGGTGCCTCCACGTGAGATTCGCCATCCGCATCGGCCGGGACCTCCAGGCCGAGGGCACGGTAGAAGTCGAGGGTGGCGCTCATGTCGGCAACTGTGAGCCCGATGGCATCGAAGCGCGGCGCCACCGCCTACTCCTTGATGTAGGGCTGGCCGTCGGCCGCCGGTGGGCGGCTCTTGCCGACCAGACCCGCCACCACGACGATCGTGGCGAGTGCCGGCAACATGAGCAGGAACTGCGACGGGATGCCGGTCTGCAGAATGCCGAGCTTGCCGGCGATCGCGTCGGCGAATCCGAACACCAGCGCGGCGCCCATCGCACCTACGGGATGCCAACGACCGAAGATCATGGCGGCCAAGCCGATGAAGCCTCGGCCGTTCGTCATGTTCTCGTCGAATCGCCCCACCAGCCCGACCACGAACCAGGCCCCGCCGAACCCGGCCACCATGCCGCCCAGGATCACGTTGCGGTACCGGGTGCGAAAGACATTGACGCCAAGCGTGTCGGCCGCTTTGGGATGTTCGCCCACCGCCCGGGCTCGCAAGCCCCACCGGGTCCGGAACAGGCCAAACGTCGTGGCGGCGATCAGGATGAAGAGCCCGTACACGAACAACGTGTGCGAGAACAGCACCGGTCCCAATACCGGGATCGTCGACAGCAGCGGGATGTCCCAGGCGCTGAAGATGTCGGCGTCGTTGAGGTGTGGGTTTTCCGCGAACAGGCGTACCGTCAAGAACGATGTGAGACCGAGCACGAAGATGTTGATCACGACGCCGGCGATGATCTGGTCCACTCGGTAGCGGATGGTGAGCACAGCCAGCACCCACGCCAGCAGCCCACCGGTGAGCAGGCCGGCGATGATGCCCCACCAGTTGCCGAAGACCGAACCCGCCAGGGCCGCCATGAATGCACCCCCCAGCAGCATGCCCTCGATGGCGATGTTGATGACGGCAACGCGCTCGCACAGCACCCCGGAGATGGCCCCGAACGCGATCGGCACGCTCCGCTCCACAGTGAGCTTGAGCATGCTCGTCATGTTGAACGAGCCGGCGGGCGACTGCGCTGTCGCCCAGGCCATGAATGCGGCGATGAAGATGAGGAAGGCGATGCCGAGCACGAGATTCGCCTTGCCGCCGAATCCCTTCGTCACCTGACGGGCTCCGAGCAGCGCCAGCAGGAACGCAGACACGTAGGCGAAAGGCCCGGCGAAGAAGCGCAGGTCCGGCGCATCGACTCCGCCTTGCGACAGTCGCCACGTGGCGATGCCGTCATTGCCGATGGCGAACACGATCAGTACGAATGCGGCGAGCGCCAGCTCCACGATGCCCAGCACCTTCGAGCGGCGGATCTGCGCCGGGGTCAGGACCGTGCGCTCGACGACGGCCGCGGTCATGAGCCCCACCCTTGGGTGAGCTGCCCCGTGCCGCCCTCGGCGCGAACCCGGTAGATGGCCCGGATCAGGGCGGGGGCGGCGATGAACGCAATGACCAGTGCCTGCACCACCAAGATGATGTCGATGGGGATCGAGGTCGTCGCCGAGGCCTGCATCTGCTGGCCACCAGCCTGGAGCGCCCCGAAGAGGATGCCGGCGAGGACGACGCCAAGCGGATGCGATCTGCCCAGCAGGGCGAGCGCGATGGCATCGAAGCCGATGCTGCCGGCGAAGCCGGGGGCGGCCCGGTACTCGGGAATGCCGAGGATCTGGTTGGCACCGCCGAGGCCGGCGAGAGCGCCCGCGATGGCCATCACCGCGACGTACAGGAGCACCACGTTCATGCCGCCGTACTTGGCGGCGTCGGGGTTGCGCCCTACGGCCCGGAACTCATAGCCGATGGTCGACTTGAACAGCAACCAGTAGACGGCGTACGCGGCCAGCAGCGCCACGATGATCCCCGCATGGACCCGCAAATCGCTCCGCTCCAGGAATCCGAGCAGTCGGGGCAATCGCGCCGAGACTTGCACCGTCTTGGAGATCGGATCGTCCCGCCCGGCGCGCTGTATGGCCTCCGTGGTGAGCATGTAGTCGATGAGTTGCACGGCGACGAGGTTGAGCATGATGGTGGTGATGACCTCGTGCGCCCCCGTCTTGGCGCGAAGCCATCCGGGAATGCCGCCCCACACGGCGCCGCCGATCATGGCTCCGAGCAGGGCGAGGGGGAGATGGATGATCACCGGGATGTCGAAGGCGAAGCCGATGATGGTGGCACTCATACCGCCGACCAGCATCTGACCCTGTGCACCGATGTTGAAGAGACCGGCGCGGAATCCGATCGCCACCGCGAGGCCGGCGAGGATCAGAGGTGATGCCGCCGTCAGCGTCTCCGAGACGGCACGGAGGCTGCCGAAGGCACCACGGAACAGCGCGGCATAGGCCGACGACACCACACCCCACGTTTCGCTGATCGCCAGGCCGGGATCCTCCCCCCACAGACGAAGCAGCTCGACATCGGAGACGGCGATGATGAAGGCGCCGATGATGAGCGCGGTGAGGATGGCGAGGGCAGGGACCAAGACCGCGTTGCGCCAGTTGGTGCCGACTCCGCTGATCTCCTCGAGCAGCGTCGGCTCGTCGGGCGCGTCCGGTTCCGACGCTTCGACTTTGGTGGTGTCGCTCATGGTTGGCCACCCGCCATGTAGAGACCCAGCTCCACCGCCGTGGTGTCTTCGGGACGGACGTCGGCGACGATGCGGCCGCGATACATCACCAGGATTCGGTCAGACAGCGCCATCACCTCGTCGAGCTCGGTGGACACGATGAGGATGCCGGCGCCGGCGTCCCGTTCGGCGACGATGCGCTCGTGGATGTACTCGATGGATCCGACATCGAGCCCTCGTGTGGGTTGCGCGGCCACGGTTGCCTTCACCGCGCGGGAGAACTCCCTGGCCACGATCACCTTCTGCTGGTTCCCCCCGGACAGGTTGCTCACCGGGACGTCGACGCTCGGCGTACGCACGTCGTACTCGTCTGCCAGCGCGGTCGACGACCGGCCGATCTCCGGCCAATCCATGACGATGCCGCGTGAGTGGGGCTCGTCGTAGTAGGAGTTCAACACCATGTTCTCCGCCACCGTGAAGTCCATGACGAGACCGCTGCGTTGACGATCCTCGGGCACGTGGGCCATGCCCGCCTCATGGATCTCACGCGGCGTGGCATCAGTCACGTCGAGACCGTCCAACACCACCTGGCCGCTGAGCACCGACGACAGGCCGGTGATCGCCTCCACGAGCTCTGTCTGCCCGTTGCCTTGGACGCCTGCGATACCGACGATCTCACCGGCGTGGACGGTGAACGACACGTGGTCCACGGCAGGCTTGTTGAAGTCGTCGACGACGACCAGCTCTTTCACCTCCAGCACCGCCGGGCCCGGGGAGGCCGCCGCCTTCTGCACCGTGAGCTCCACGGGCCGGCCCACCATCATCTCGGCGAGCGCGCTCTCGGTGACCTGGCCCGGAATGGCCTCGCCGACGATCTTTCCCCGGCGCAGCACGTTGATCCGGTCTGCGATCTCGATGACCTCACCCAGCTTGTGCGTGATGAAGATGATCGCCTTGCCCGCCTCCTGGAGGGAACGCAGGATCCCGAAGAACTCCTCCACCTCCTGGGGGGTGAGTACGGCCGTGGGCTCGTCGAACACCAGGAATCGAGCCTCGCGAAACAGCACCTTGACGATCTCGACCCGTTGCTGCACGCCCACCGGAAGATCCTCGATGAGAGCAGCGGGGGGCACCTCGAGGCCGTACTTGCGTGAGATCTCGGTGACCTCCCGCTCCGCCTCTCTGAAGTCGATGCGTCCACCGAAGGTCGTGGGCTCGACGCCCAGAACCACATTCTCGGTGACCGTGAACACCGGCACCAGCATGAAGTGCTGGTGCACCATGCCGATACCCGCGGCGATGGCATCGCCCGGGCCGCCGAAGTGCTGCACCTGTCCGTCGATGAGGATCTCGCCCTCGTCGGCCGAATACAGGCCATAGAGGATGTTCATCAAGGTCGTCTTGCCGGCGCCGTTCTCGCCGAGCAAGCCCAGGATCTCGCCCTCTCGCACCCTCACGTCGACCGAGTCGTTGGCGAGCACGCCGGGGAATCTCTTCGTGATCCCCCTGAGTTCCAGCTCCAAGCGACCCCTCCCGAGCCTCACACGTGTCCGCGTCGGACGCAGCCTAGACCGGCGGCGCGTTCCGTCGCTGGCTCGAAACGCGACGGAACCCCCGGGTCTCCCCGGGGGCTCCGTCCTCGTATCGTCGGATGGGTGGGCGTCTAGCCCTCTTCCGCCGGCGGAGTCACCGACACGACGCCGGCGATGATGTCGGCGCGAAGCGCCTCGACCTCATCGATCAGCTCCTGCGGGATCGCGCCGTTGATGGCGCCGAGGCCCACACCGTCGTTGCCCAGCGATCCGAAGTACTCGTTGCCCAGCGAACCGAGCACCAGGATGTTGTTGACCGTGTTGAACACGGCATTGTCCATGCGCTTCCGGATCGAAGTCAAGATGATGTCGCTGCCCTCGGGGCCGAACTGCGGCGTGGACTCGGTCCAGTCGGAGTCGACGCCGACGATCCAGGCGTTGCCGGCTTCCTCGACGGCCTGCGCCGTACCGAGGCCCACGGGCCCGGCAACGGGCAGGATGATGTCGGCACCCTCATCGAGCAGGTTCTGCCCGAAGGCGAATCCGTCCTCGGTGGACTCGAAGTTACCGGTGAACAGACCCTCCTGGGTCTCCGGATCCCAACCCAGCACCGACACCGAGGTGCCGTTCACCGAGTTGTAGTGCTCCACGCCGCGGACGAAACCGTCCATGAAAATGGTCACCGGCGGGATGTTGATACCGCCGAACGTGCCCACGGTGCCGGTTTGGCTGGCGCCGGCGGCGAGATACCCGGCGAGGAACGCGGCCTCATCCGTGTTGAAGTTGATACCGCGCACGTTGCCCGGGGGCGCCGGATCCAGCGCAACGGCCGGGAAGTCGATGATCGCGAACGGCTGATCCGGATTCTCGGTCGCCGCCGCAGCCGTGTCGTCCGCGAGCAAGAAGCCCACCGTGACGATCACATCACAACCCTCTCCGATGAACGAGTCGATGTTGGGACGGAAATCCGCCGCCGACTGCGACTCGAGGAACTTGACCTCGGTCACGCCCTCCAACTCGGCTTCGGCCCGGAGCATTCCTTGCCACGCCGTCTCGTTGAAGCTCTTGTCATCGATACCGCCGGTGTCGGACACCTGGCAGGCCTTGATCTCACGACCTTCCGGCGGCGGAGGCAGCGTGGTCGTCGGAGCCGGAGCCGCCGTGGTGGTCGGAGCCGGCGCCGCCGTCGTCGTCGGGGCCATCGTCGTGGGAAGGGGTTCGGTCGTGGTACTTGCTGGTTCGTCGTCTGCGCACGCAGCAGCCACGAGCGCAAAAGCAAAGAGCAGCGCTACGAGCGCGCCGCGCCTTCTGAGCCTTGAAAACATGGAATCGAACTCCTCAGTAGTCACACACAAGTTCGTCGCCGACAGGCGGCGACGCCGGTGATTCTAGCCCTGGTGGGGGCTAGAAAGGGAACTCCTGCGGTCCCGTTCGGGCGGCCAGAAGGCCCAAAGCGCCCGTGATCCGGGGAGATTCAGCCCTCTTGGTCCGCCATCTCCAGTGGCGGCTGATCGGGCGTCTCGATCGCCGTGAAGGACAGCTTGTCGGGATCCTCCCCATCCACGTCCACCAACACGGTGGCACCTGCCGGAAACTCCTTGTACAGCACCTTCTCCGACAGCGGGTCCTCCAACATGCGCTGGATGGCCCTTCGCAGGGGCCGAGCACCCAACTGGGCGTCGTATCCCTTGACGGCCAGGACGTCCTTGGCGGCGTCCGACAGCACCAGATCGAGCGCCTGGCTCTCCAGCTGGGAGCGCACTCGTTTCAACAGCAGGTCGACAATCAGTTTGACCTCGTCCTGGGTGAGCTCATGGAAGACGATCACCTCGTCGATGCGGTTGAGGAACTCCGGCCGGAAGTGCGACTTCAGCGACTCGAGCACCTTCTCCTTGATCTTTTCATAGCTCACCGCCTCGGAGTCGGCGACGAAACCGATCGACTTCCGCTTGAGGTCGGCGGTACCGAGGTTCGAGGTCATGATGATGACGGTGTTCTTGAAGTCGACGACCCGGCCCTGCGAGTCGGTGAGGTGGCCGTCTTCGAGGATCTGCAACAGGATGTTGAAGACATCGGGATGGGCCTTCTCGATCTCGTCGAACAACACCACCGAGAACGGCTTGCGCCGCACGGCCTCGGTGAGCTGCCCGCCCTCGTCGTACCCGACGTAGCCCGGCGGCGATCCCACGAGGCGACTGACGGCGTGCTTCTCCATGTACTCGGACATGTCGATCTGGATGAGCGCGCCCTCGTCGTCGAACAGGAACTCGGTGAGGGCCTTGGCGCTCTCTGTCTTCCCGACGCCGGACGGGCCGAGGAAGATGAACGAACCGGCGGGGCGCTTGGGGTCCTTGAGGCCGGCCCGGGTGCGCCGAATGGCCTTGCTCACGGCCTGGATGGCGTCGTGCTGGCCGATGATCCGCTTGTGCAACTCGTCTTCCATGTTGAGGAGCTTGGAGGTCTCCTCCTCGGTGAGCCGGTGCACCGGGATACCCGTCCACTGGGCGAGCACCTCGGCGATATGCTCGTCGTCGATCACCCGCCCGTAGTCCAGGCCCTCCGTCTTGGCCTCGCGCTCCTTCTCGGCCCGCTCCATGAGCAGGGCCCGCTCCGAGTCGCGAAGCTGGGCGGCGCGTTCGAACTGCTGGGCTTGCACCGCATCACGCTTGTCGACGCGAAGCTGACCGATCTTGTCGTCGATCTCGCGCAGCTCCGGCGGCAGATCCTGCTGCTTCAGCCGCATGCGGCTGCCCGCCTCATCGATGAGGTCGATGGCCTTGTCCGGGAGGAACCGATCGGCGATGTAGCGGTCCGCCAGGTTGGCGGCACTGACCAACGCATCCTCGGTGAAGCGCACCTTGTGGTGCTCCTCGTAGTTGTGGCGCAGACCCTCCAGGATGCGGATGGTGTCGGCCACCGTGGGCTCGTCCACCTGGATCGGCTGGAAGCGCCGCTCCAGAGCAGAGTCCTTCTCGAGGTACTTGCGGTATTCCTCCAGAGTGGTGGCCCCGATGGTCTGCAGTTCGCCGCGGGCCAGCATCGGCTTGAGGATGC
>JBFGCM010000025.1:0-36769 GCA_041581135.1 Acidimicrobiia bacterium | reverse complement strand
GCGCCTTTGATGACGCGGCGACTACGCACACTCGACGGAAGGGCGCTACGCCGAGGACGCCTTCGACCTCACGCCCTGAACCGTACCGCCGCCGATCCCAGCGCGAGGGCTGCGGCACCCACCAGTATCAGCCCGACTGCGTCGATTCCGGTCACCGGCAACACCTCGGCGCAACCGAAGGCCACCGAGTACACCCGCCCGTCCGCGGTGGCGGCGACGGTCAGCAGGCGGGGCGTGGTCAGCCCGAGCCCCTCGGGCAGTGTCGCCGTGTCGACGGACACGTCATACGACGCCGGCACCAGATCGGCGAAGAAGAAGCTGCCGTCGGCGCTCGTTGTTGCAGTAGCGACCGCAACGCCCGAGGCCTTCAGCTTCAGCTTCACCCCATCGACGCCGATCTCCCCTGCGTCCTGGATCCCATCCGCGTCGGCGTCGTCGAACACCACGCCGCCGATATCGACGCCTTCATACACGTCGAGGGTCACCGACACCTCGTTGTTCGTGTAGTCGTCCTCGGGCCACGCACTGTCGATGCCGTAGGCGATGACGAACGATCCGGTGCCGAGCGCTTCGCACTCGAACGTCATCGTCGCCTCATCGGCGAATCCGGCAACGAACCACGTCTCGGCGTGGTGGTCCCACCAGCCGTGACCCGTCGCGGCGAGGCACACCACCGGCGCATCGGCCGGCCCGCCGCCGATCCATCGTGGCGCCGAAACCCGCACGGCGTACAGGTACGTGGGACTGGGCAGCAGTCCGGCTTCGGCGACGCTCACGGTCACGTCGACCGTCACCTCGTCGCCCACCAGTGCCGCCGAACGGCTGAGCGCGGCGTCGATGACCAGATCGATGGCGTCTGGAACGAGAGCGAAGTCGAGCCGAACTTGGTCTCCGTAACCGAGCAGCACCGTCGTGGGCTCGAAGCCGACGAAGCCCTGCGGGCTGCCGTCTCGGAGCGACACCGTGAAGGTGCCGAGGGGCAGATCGAGCAGGTAGTACTCGCCGTCCCACGCCGGGGTTTCAGCCACGAGCACCCCGTCGGCATCGTGGACCTGCACATAGAGCAGCTCTGCATCGGGCGGGGTCTCGTCCAACTCGTCACCGAGCGGCGGCACGATGGGCGCGTCGCCCATGCCCGCGCCATGGCACACCCCGTCTCCATCGAGGTCAGCGCAGATATAACCCGATACATCGGGCCATGGGGCCCCGCCTACGCGCCGCATCTGCACGTCATGGCGGACGGTTTCGCCAGCAGCAACCGGCAAGATCTCCGACGCATAGTCGTCGTATCCCGGCGACCAGATGCGGGCCTCGTACGTACCGTCGAGGCCGTAGATGCGGAACCGACCATCTGGAAGCTCGTACGAACCGTAGGCCCCCTCGTAGGTGGGTTCGTGCTGGAGCACCGCCACCGACAGATCGGTGACCGCGTCGCCCGTCCAGAAGTCGGTGACCTCACCCACGATCTCACCACCTCGGACCATTGCGAAGTCGACGGTGGTCCACTCACCGGCGACCACGGTGACCAGATCGGCGTCCGCCCACACCGAATGACCGTCCCACCACTGCCGTGCGTATTCGGAGTTGATGAGCGTAACCCAGTTGCCTGCGACCACCACGTACTCACCAGGGTCCAGCTCGCCGATGGCGTACGCGCCATCGGCGCCGGTGGTCATCTCGCCCCCATACTCGTCCCCGTACACCATCACATGCGTGCCGGCGACGGGGAGCCCGGTGTCAGCGTCACGCAGGACCCCGCGGATGCCACCAGTGGTGTCCGCCGACCCCTCAGGTTCGGCAGGCAGACCCGGAATCACCGGAACAACCGGCTCAACGGGCTCCACCGGATCAGCCGGATCAGCCGGATCCACCGGATCGACCGGATCCACCGGATCGACCGGATCCACCGGATTGACTGGAGCGACCGGGTCGACCGGGTCGACCGGGTCCTGCTCGGGAGGATCAACGGCCTCCGCCGCGATCACCCCCGACGCCACCACCTCGTAGGTTCCCAGTCCGGGATCGGTCACGATCGCGGACAGCGAGAATGCCAGCTCCCCCGCCTCAGCCACCGCTAGCTCGTAACCGCACACCACCGCGGCGCCCGCCCGGATCCGCAACGGCACCTCACACGACGTCGCCGTCACGACAGCTGCCCCGCCACCATCGGCGGTCAGCTCGTCGACCCGAACATGTGCGACACCGGGGTTCGTGATCGTCACTGCGACCGAGGTGGTGTCGCCGACGGTCACCGCCTCCGGAGATGAAGCCACCGAGAGCGTCACTGGAGCAGCGTCCTGAGCCAGCGCCGGCACCGCTACCACCGAAAGCACGAGCACGAATGCCGACAGCACCACACCAAACACCCGACGCATTTCGTCACCTCCGCAGCCCTGGAGGCGCTCCCTCGACCATGGCACCCACGGGCCGCCACTGGCCTCTACTCACCCCGAACGTACCCCTGACCTACGGGCGACGACGAGAGGCAATAGACACCTTCTGGCGCGCCGCGGGAAGGGGCGGTGTCGACTCAGGCCGTTCTCGTGCCTGCCACCTCCTCCAGCCCGAGCTGGGTGATGGCCATCTCCTTGAGGCGGAACTTCTGGATCTTGCCGGTCACCGTCATGGGGTATTCGTCCACGAACGCCACCTCGGCCGGCACCTTGAAGTGCGCGATCTTGCCCCGACAGAACTCCTTGACGTCTTCGGCGGAAAGGTCCGAGCCCGGGCGACGCATGACCCACGCCATCACCTGCTCACCGAGGCGGGCATCCGGGATGCCGATGACCTGTGCATCGACGATGTCGGGATGGGTGTAGAGATATTCCTCGATCTCCCGCGGGTACACGTTCTCACCCCCGCGGATGATCATGTCCTTGATCCGCCCCACGATGTTCACGTATCCGTCCTCGTCCATGACGGCCAGGTCACCGGTGTGCATCCACCCCGCGTCGTCGATTGCCTCGGCGGTTCGATCGGGATCGTTCCAGTAGCCGATCATCACCGAGTAGCCACGGGTGCACAGCTCGCCCCGCTCACCGCGCCGGAGCGTCTGTCCAGACTTGGGATCGATGATCTTCACCTCCACGTGGGGATGCACGCGTCCGACGGTCGACACGCGGTGTTCCACGTCATCGTCGGCACCGGTCTGGGTCGACACGGGCGAGGTCTCGGTCATGCCGTAGGCGATGGTCACCTGGTCCATGTGCATGTCGGAGATGACCCGCTTCATCACCTCCACCGGACACGGTGAACCCGCCATGATCCCGGTGCGCAACGATGACAGGTCGTAGGCGGTGAAGTCCTCGTCGCCCAGTTCAGCGATGAACATGGTGGGCACCCCGTACAGCGACGTGCACCGCTCCTCGGCCACGGTCTCCAGCACCGCCTTGGCCTCGAACGACGCTCCGGGGATGACGATGGTCGAACCATGGGTGGTGCAGGCCAGGTTGCCCAGCACCATCCCGAAGCAGTGATAGAACGGCACCGGGATACACACCCGGTCGGTTTCGTCGTACCCGCATGCCTCACCCACGAAGTAGCCGTTGTTGAGGATGTTGAAGTGGCTGAGGGTGGCCCCTTTCGGGAACCCGGTGGTGCCGCTGGTGTACTGGATGTTGATGGGCTGATCGGACGTCAACGAGTCGGCGACCGCACGCAACCGGTCGAGCGGAATAGACTGACCGGCGGTCAGCAGGGCGTCCCACTCCGGCGACCCCAGGAAGATGGTCCGCTCCAGGGGTGCGATCTGCGAACCCACCTCCTCCATCATCGCCACGTAGTCGGACTTGGAGTGCTGTTGCGCCGAGACGAGGAATCGACATCCCGATTGGTCGAGGGCGTACTCCAGTTCGGAGGTCCGGTACGCCGGGTTGATGTTCACGAGAATGGCGCCGATCTTGGCAGTGGCGTATTGCACCAGCACCCACTCGGCGTTGTTGGGACTCCAGATGCCGATGCGATCGCCCACCTCGAGCCCGGCTGCGAGTAGGCCCCGGGCGACCAGGTTCACCGCCTCGTCGAACTCGGCGTAGGTGTACCGCAGGTCCTGATGCCGGGAGACGAGCGCCTCCCGATCGCCGAACCTGGCGACGGTCGCCTCCAGGTTGGCGCCGATGGTCTGGTCGATGAGCGGAACATCGGTAGGACCGGCGGCGTGGGCGAGTGTCATGACACCTCCTCCACCAACGAGACTACGAAATCGCGCCGCCGCAGGCGTCGATTCCGCCGAGGGAGGCCTCCGGCGTAGCCGGCCGGTGTGCCCTTCGTAGGCTGACACCGTGCACGCACGTCGTCTCGACATGGCGAGGGCATGGTGGGTGGCGATCCCACTGGGGATCGTCTTCGTCGATCGGGTCCGACGTGACGGTCTCGGCGACGGCCTCGCCCTCACCGGCCAGAGCCTCGGGGTAACGGCCGTCGTCGTGCTGCTCGCCCTCGCCGTGTGGATGCCGGCCGATCGTCGTGTGCTGGCAGAGCCGTGGGCTCTGACATGGGTAACGAACGAAGCGGCCGATTCCATCGGCCGGGATGTTTGAGCGAAGCTCAAACTCCAACCAGCCCGACCACCCGGGGCTCCTGGGCTGAACGATGCGGCCGATTCCATCGGCCGGGATGTTTGAGCGAAGCTCAAACTCCAACCAGCCCGATTGCATCGGGCTGGCGCGGAGGGAGAGGGATTCGAACCCTCGAGACGGTTACCCGCCTACACGGTTTCCAACCGTGCGCACTAGACCAGACTATGCGACCCCTCCGGGACCACGACGGGTCTGGGACGGAAGTGTAGAACAGGATCTGCATGGCTCATCCTGCCGAAGACGATGCCTATATCGAGGCGATGCGACTCGCGTTGAGCGAAGCCGAGGCGGCTGTCGCCCACGGCGATGTGCCCATCGGGGCCGCGTTGCTCGGGCCCGATGGCCGCGTCGTGGCCTCCGACCACAACCGGCGCGAAGAACGCGCCGATGCCACGGCCCATGCGGAGATGCTGGTCATTGCCGCCGGCTCGCAGGCGCTCGGCAATTGGCGCCTGACCGGGCACACCCTGGTGGTGACCCTCGAGCCCTGCGCCATGTGCGCCATGGCCGCGGTGTGGGCACGCCTGGATCGCATCGTCTATGGCGCCTCCGATCCCAAGGCCGGAGCGGCGTGGAGCCTCTACAACATTCCCCAGGATGAACGCCTGAACCACCGGTGCGAGCTGGTGGCCGGAGTCCTGGAAGCGGAGTGCGCCGACCTACTGGAACGCTTCTTCATCGCCCGGCGCTGACGGGAGGAGCCCGGCTGGCCCTTGGGTACACTGTCCGACCCCGATCTCAATCGGGCATGGAGGGATGGCCGAGCGGACGAAGGCGGCAGTCTCGAAAACTGTTGAACCTCTATTTGGGGTTCCGTGGGTTCAAATCCCACTCCCTCCGCGCCGACCGGCGAAGCCGGTCGGTTGGAGGATGCTCCGCATTCTCCAACAACACAAGGAACCGGGCTTGGAGTTCTGAGCTTGCCTTCCGGCTGCGCCGATTGGCCCTGCCGGTGCCACAGCCGGATCCGCCACTCCGGGAGGGATGGCCGAGCGGACGAAGGCGCTGGTCTTGAAAACCAGTGAGCCCCTCGCGGGTTCCGTGGGTTCGAATCCCACTCCCTCCGCGCCGACCGGCGAAGCCGGTCGGTTGGAGAATGCTCCGCATTCTCCCCCAACCACCAGGCAACGCCGACGCCAGGCTCCACACCCACCCCCTCCCCACCGACCCGCCAAGCCGGTCGGCGCCACCAGGCAACCACAACAAGAATCGGCCGTGCTCACAGCGGTGCTTCGTCGGCGCGACCTGATCAGCTCTGCGGTTCCGGGTCCAGCACGTAGGCGCGCGTGGCGAAACGCATCGTGCCCAAGTCGAGCTGGCCCTCCTCGAAGCCCCATCGATCGTTGAGCCACATGAGCTCTGGTTCGTCGGTGTACCAGCGGACCGGACCGGCGAACAGACGCCGGCCTTCGTCGTCCGGCAGCAAGCTGATCCCGTGCATCCGGTACAACACAGGACGCTCGTGGCCGTCGAGCCGAACGATCCCGGTGATGTCGGGCAGGAATGCGCCATCGGGGCGACGCGGGGGGAAGTTCGTCCATTCGATGCGGCCCCGGACCCCGGACCAGTCGACGGTACCCTCACCGCGACCGATCATCTGGAGGAAGGCGCCGTCATACAACTCGATGGCGTCTGTCGTGCCCTCGATATACCCCTGCTCGGTCGTGTAGAGCAACCTGGACCGCACAGGGCAAGGCTAGGCAATGAAGCCGCTCGCCGACATACCCCATGCGCATGGGGCGCGCCCCCCCGGGCTGCGGTCGGCCAACGTCATGCCGCTCGTTCCTGGCCCACTCCGAGGACCTTGCGGCAGCTCGGACAGAAGAACACGACGGTGCGGCCCTGGAACAGCGGCGCGCCGCGGCGGCGGATGAAGATCTCGGGAAGCTCGTGGCCGCAGAACGGGCACAGCGGCAGCAAGTCTTCGCGCTCGGTGATCGCCACGTTCGGGATCGCCATCGGCGCTCCTTTTGCTCTGCCTCCATCATCCGCCTGTCACCGCGTCAGACCAGAGCCGATGGCCACGACCTATCGGGGCGGGTCGTCCCTACCGGGCTGCCGCCATCGAACCAGCGGCAGGTAGTACCACGTAGCCCCGGCAACGGCGGCCAGCGTGGCGGCGGCGAAGCCCGCAATGGCGCTCTCGTACACCAAGGTCGACACCAAGTACACCGACGACGTCAGGGCAACGACGAACACGGCAGTCCCGGCATTGGCCAGCTGGACGGCAGCGATGACGTGCCGCTCGTGCCGCCGGCTGATGCCGGTGCGGCTCGCCCGGATCCGTTGGTGCACGCTGGGGGCGATCAGCAGCACGGTGGCTCCTGCGGAGCTGACGAACGCCAGGTAGTAGACCAGGCGCTCGACCGTACTGATCGAGCCGAACTCGTTCTGCAGCGGAAGGACGAGCAAGAACGCGAACAAGACCTGGACGCCCGGCAGGGTGGTCCGCAGTCCCTCCATGAGGGAGCGGAACTGGTCGTCCAGGTCTCGTTCGTGATTCAGTCGCTCGATGGACACAGGTTCAGTGATCGACGAGTGAGGTCGACGGGGCATTGACCAGGGCGGCATCGACCTCGCGGTTGTAGGCCTCGCCCACGGCTCCGCCGACGTAGCCACCGGCGAACATCGCCAGCACAGCGACTGCTGCGGCAATGCTCGCACTCAGGGCTACCTCGTCATTGTCCCACTGGCTCACCCAATCGGGCAGGTCGAGCTGAGCGAACACGTTGTATTCGACGCCGGCCCAGGCTCCGAGCGCGCCGAAGGCAACAACCAGCACCATCATCCAGAGAGCGACGATGACGCCGTTCTTGCGGCCATCGAACCGAGCCATGCGGGCCGCCACCCAGCCGCCGACGAAGAACGACACGAACAGCGCCACGACGGCGGCAACGGCACCGAGCAGTGAGAACTCGGCGAGCGCGCCCTCGACGTCGATGATGTCGAACTGCACTGTGAACGTGCCGGCACCGGCGGCGGCAAGGCCGCCGAGCAGTACCAGGGTGCCCACCGCTGCCATGAGACCGGCGAGCGTCGCGGGGACGTCTCCCCCGCCATATCGCTCCCACACCGATCGCATGTCCACACGTTGCCGGTCGGCACGATGTACGGGTTGGGTAGTCATGTACTCCTCCTCGAGAGATTGAGTGGTAGGGCTACGTGAGCAGCCAATCCGACTCGACCGCGTAGAAGCGGTCGAGTTCCTGCAGCCATGCCGGGCTGGTGAAGTCCGGCCAGTTGTCCTTGTCGAAGCCGGGCGCCGCCGCGAGCTTCTCCTCGTCGACGTCGACCACCAGGGCATGGTTCTCCTGGTCGACTCTCACTGCGGCCCACGGAATGGCGAACAGCTTGTCGCCAATCCCCAGAAAGCCGCCGTACGACACGACCACGTAGGCGACCCGGCCGCTCACGACGTCGATCATGAGCTCCTTCACGTCGCCGATGTGCTCGCCGGCCGGGTTCCGCACCGGATCACTGGTGAGACTGCCCGACGACAAGATCCTGCGATGTTCCATAGTGACCTCCCTCACTTGTGGGGACGTACAAATGCGTGGAGCCACCAGAGAACTGGTGACCCACGTGATCTCTACCCACCCGACACCATCGCCAAACATGGGTATCCCACCTCGGCGCCAGTGATCGACCACATCGGCGAGCACCGGGTTTGAAACCCAACGGGGCGGGGTAGAACAGCGTCCCTGGCTGTTACGAGGAGGTAACGCACATGTACATCGGCATTGGAACGCTTCTGCTGATCCTGATCATCCTGATCTTGGTGTTCTGATCGCGCCAACTCGTCCCGGGCACTCCCCGGGACGAGTTCGCGAGTGTGCCAAATGACACCGAAGATCTTCACCGCAACGCTGGTCGCCCTCGCGGCCACGCTATTCGCAGCGTGGGCCGTCGCTAGGCGCGGCGACCGTCCCGACCGGAATGAGCAACACACGAGGTCGGGGACGCCGGTGGTGGACGAGTGGGGCAAGGAGTCCTTCCCCGCAAGCGATCCGCCACAGTCCTGGTAGCCGACCACCACCAGCCACCACTCGAGACGACCGTTCTCGCCATGGCGAGAACGGTTTCGTCGCGTCCCCTGGTCTCTGGCACAACATCGCGACCGGCCACCGTGAGTCGATCGCGACGAAGCGGCCCCACACGGGGGGCCGCTTCGTTCAGTATGGCGGGATCTAGTTGAACAGATCCTTGAGCTTCCGCTCGATGGTGTCGGCGGCGGCGCCGGTCTTCTGCTGGACGTAGCCCTTGAACTGCTCCCAGTTGCCGCGAACCTCTTCGAGCTCCTGGTCGGTCACTTCCGCCCACTCCTCGCGGATCTTGCCCTTGATGCGGTTCCAAGAACCTTCGTCCTGCAGCTTGTCATTCCAGTCATAGTCGGTGTCATATCGCTCGGTGGTTGCCATAGCAAAACACCCCTTTCATCTCGCTGAACGGGTACACACGCCGATATACCCAGGATCCAGCCGTTGAAACATCGAATCACGGCACCGAATAGCTCGTCACATCGAATCGAAGCTCGTGATCGTCGGGATCGTGATCGATCCAGAACTCGGCGTCGACACTCGCCGCCTGGCCGAGCAGTCCGACGGTCAGCGGTGCTGACTCGAGCACCTCTCCGCCCGCGTCACGTACTTCGAGCGTCACTTCGGGCGCCTCGACGCTCACGTCTCCGTCGTTGCGGATCTTCACCGGTACCACCCAGGCGCCTTCGCGCTGGCTGGTCTCAGCGACCTCGAACGATGGCAAAGGTGGTAGCGCTCACGAGATTCCGTTCCGGTTTGGGGTTGGTCCGGAGCAACCTGTTTCCGCCGGAGACCAAACCACTGCCCCGAACCACTGCACCCTGGCCCATCGACGCGGACGCGGCTGTGGTGGGAACGACGGCCCGGTCAGTCCCTTCTCGACTCGGTGAGCCGATTCGGCCGCCGCTCCCACCACAGAAGCGGTTCAGATGTGTATCAGTTCGAGCCGCCGGTGTACGTGCCCAGAACGGCCGAGGCCAACTCACTGCGGTTCATGTCGGACCGCCCATCGATCTCCAGTTTGGCTGCGGCCTTCTGCAGATCCTCGAGGGTCATCTTCTCAACCTGCACCACGTACTTCTCACGCTCCAGGGCGGCACCGAGCTCGTCCAGCTCATCCTGGCTGAACAGGTTGCGCACCTGGGGGAACATCTCCTTCTCCTCTTCGCCTGCGTGGTGCTCCACGTTCTCGATCAGCACCTTCATCTTGGCGACGTACGCGTCGCTAGAGGGTTCCAGCTCACGAACTTCCTGCATAAGGACGTCCACCACGTGATGCTCCTCGTTGCTCTCGTGGGTGAGATCCTTCAACTCCGAAGCGCCGGCCTTCTTCACGGCCGGGTAGAACACACGCTCCTCGATGGTGGTGTGCGTCTCCAGCTCTTCGAAGATGCGAGCGGTCAGGTCGGCGATCTTGGTCGTGTCGTCGTCCTTCACGGCTGCCCGGAACTCCATGAAGAGCTCACGGGCCTTGTCGTGATCGGATGTGAGCAGCTCGAGTGCGTCCATGTGCGTCCTCCAAGTGGTTGCGGATCACTACCCGTGCTACGTACCCGCCCCGGGTCCGGCCAAACCCGCAGCAGAGCCGATCCCGCCCGCCCCCGGCAGCGCTACCATCTGCGCAACCGTGCTACGTGGGGCACTAGGGGTGCCCTGTACTCGAAATCCTCTTGATGCGAGGCGGAATCCCCCGCCCGAGGGCATTCGGATTGTCGGGACTAGCGCCGGGGCAGTCGATGATGAAGTACGGGTCCCACGCGGCGGTACCGCCGTGAACCGGGTCAGGTCCGGAAGGAAGCAGCCCTAAGCGGTCTGGTACCGGGTGCTGTGGGGCAGCCTGTGTGGAGTCGACACCCCGGGTCGCGCCGAGGATTCGACGTTCGAAGGCGGGGTGCACGGTGCACCGCAAACCGAGCACAAATCGGCGAAGCGTACGTTGGCTCCAGAATCTGGCCGCACCAGAGGAGGAAGCCATGCATCGTTCATTCGTTCGTCGCTTCGCCATACCCGCCACGCTGAGTGCGCTCGTGCTGCTGGTCGCCGGCCCGGCCCAGGGCACCGTGCACCGGTTCGATGTACCCATGACCTGCTTCCCGGCGCCGGACGCGCCGGCGACCCCTCCCTGTCTCGTTCCGGCGGGACTCGACCCGGCCACGCTCGACGGCACGTCAGGGCGCATGGTCCTGAAGACACGCGCCGACGGCGCTACCAGCGTCATGATCTCGCTCGACGGGCTGGACCCTGCGTGGGTGATCACTGCGTGGGTGTCGTACTATTTTCCAGGCCCGGGCGTGATACCGCCCGATCCCGTCTTTGGCACGGCCGAGGGCCCCGGAGTGGCCGCAGTATCGGCCCCATTGGCCCCTACGACCGCGGCCTTCACCGAGGGAATGGGCCCGGAGCCCAACCAGATGACCGTCAAGAGCAACGGCGAGGGTTTCCTATGGCTGGTGCTCGACTACGACCCGCTGCGGGCCGGTCAGGGTCCATTGCGCAACGACCTGGTCTTCACCGAGCAAACCGCTGCTCCCGAGGGCAGCGCCGCAATGCAGCCGGAGTGCTGCGGAAGCGCCATCCAGGCTCTGGGCAGCTCGTACCTGCGGGTGTTCGACGAGGATGGCTTTCAGGTGCTCGACGCCGCCGGTGCACCCGAGCTGGTGCGCAGCCCGGTGCCGGTCGCCTTCGTCGTGTTGGTGATCCATCTGGATGGCACGACCCACGGGATCAATCCGGGCGTCCCGGTGTTCCCGTTCCCGGGGGTGCCGGCGTCGGCTGGCGACCACTACGTGCTCGGCCTGTTCGACCTGTCAGATCTGTGAGGTGGCCTGAGCGTCTGCCGCACCAACCTGCGCCGGCCCAGCCTGCAACGGCGCCGGAGCGTTCACATCGCCTCTTTGTCGGAGCCGACCATGTCCCCGGCCAGTGGAGCGAGACCCAGTTCACGGTCGACCTCCGCAGGGTGGGGCCCGGATCTGGCGCTGTCACCAACCGGATCCAGCTCCAACAACGATCCGTCGAGCGCCGGGAGCTCGAGACTGAACACGGTGTCGCCGTCTTCGCGTCGGTAGGTGAGATCGCCACCCATCAAGCGAGCCAGGACCCGGGACACGGTGAGCCCGAGGCCGATCGATGCCGTAACCCCGGCCTTCATGTGGGCCCTTCCGTACAGCTCGAAGATGTGATCCGTTCTCTCTCGAGGCACGCCGGGCCCGTCGTCGCTCACTTGGAGTGTCACCGAACCACGCTGCCTGGCAACCGTCACGCGTATTGCGTCACCGCCATACCGGTACGCATTGGTGATCAGATTGCGAATGATCTGGCGTACCCGAGCCGGGTCCCCGACCGCGTGGAGGCGCCCTCCGTGGAACTCGACCGTCCTCCCATCGGATCGGGTCCGTATGCCGGCAACCACTTGCTGTGCCTCGTTTCGGAGGTCGACCGGTGTCGCCGCGACGACCAAGGAACCGGTGTCCGCACGCGCGGCCACCAGAAGGTCGTCGACGATGTTCGCCAGATCCGATCCCCAGTTGGCGATGGTCTCGATCGCCTCGGTTCGCTCCCCTTCGGTCAATCTCGCGAACTCATCTCGAAGCAGCTCGGCATACCCCAGCACGGTCGTCAGCGGCGTCCGCAGCTCATGGGACACCGAAGCGATGAGCTCGTCCTTGCTCTCGACAAGGGCATGGAGACGACTCTCGGCGTGCACCTGGTCGGAGACGTCGACGACGTGAGCCACGGCATGGCGCGCCGTCCCGTGAGAGTCCTTCACCAGAGCAACGGACACGAGACCATGCCCGGACCGTCCACCCTCGCCCTGATAGCGAGCACGGGCTCGCACAGAGTTGGCGGAGTCGCTGATCAGGTCGGCCATGGCGCTCCTGACCTGATATACGTCGTCCTGGTGGATGACATCGGTGAACCGCATCGTCGCCAGCTCTCTTGGCTCGTAGCCCAACATTTGCTGGGCCGCCGGATTGGTGTCGACGAGGACTCCGTCGTCGACCTCGACCAAGAACACACCGGTTGCCGCGGCATCGAACGTGGCGCGCCACCGTTCCTCGCTCTCGAGCAGCGACGTCTCGGCCCTTCGCAGACCGACGACGGCGATTCCGGCCAGCAGGGCGAACCCCAGAACGACCGCCACGGTGATCATGCTGGCGGTTCGCACGCCGCTCTCGAGGTTGGCTTCGGTGACCGCCTGACTGTCACGCACGAAGTTCGTTTGCAAACGGAGCAGCTGCTCGAGCCGCAGATCGAGTTCATCATGCAGGAGGCCCCGCTCTACATCCGACTGGCTGGCCCGCAGGCGGACGAGAAGATCATCCATCGACTCGAGCACGGTCTCGAGCGGGGCAGACAGCTCAGCGTGGGACTCGGAGACCGCATGAGAAACTCCTGCGATCAGCTTGTCCAGGGCGGGCACGAGGTTCTCCGGGTCGGCGCTCGATGCGCGAATCGCCCGAGAGTCCGTCTGCGCGTGGGCGAGGACGTGCAGAGACGCAAGCGATCGAAGCTCCTCTTGCCCGTGTTCTCGGGAGTCGCGCAGAAGGTCTGCGCCGACAAGGCCCCATGTCACCAGGATCACGACCAACACGACGGCTACACCGATCGATACAGCCCTGCCGAAGCGGCCGAGGGAACCAGGTCGAGCCGATCTGCTCACGCGTTCTCCAGAATGCCGACCTCGTTCGCGATCTTGCGTAGCTGAGCGAAGTCCTCGGGGGTCGCCGGAATGAACCCCCTCCCTCCGAGTGGTGTGAGGATCTCCTGGCCTACGGGAGTGCTGGCCGTGAGCTGGAGCAGCGTGTTCAAGATGTCGGTCCGCACGGCCTCCTCGAGCGCCGGCTGCACGGCCCAGACGTAGTCGACATACGGCGGTGTGATCCACACGACCCGTAGGTCATCGGCCGAGAGACGACCGGTGCGAAGCATGTCGTCGAACACCTGCTTGTTGACAGCCCCCAGATCAGCGCTTCCATCGAGTACGGCGGCGACCGTGGCGTCGTGAGTTCCCGTGTAGATGACGTCAGAGAAGTCCACTTCGGGCTCCATTGCGAACACCTCACCCAGGAAGAAGCGGGGCATCAGGTGACCGCTGGTGGACAAGTCGGATCCGAACGCCAGTCGACGACCGCCAAAGTCGCTCACCGCGACTCCCTCTTCGTCGGCTCGGGCTATGAAGGCGGTGAAGAAGCGAGCGTCGATGTCACGCATGGCGAGAGGCTCCGCGCCCGACTCATCCTGGGCCAGCAAGAAGCTCACCGCCCCGAACACCGCTATGTCCACCGACCGGCGAGCGAACTCGTCGGTGAGATCCGCGTACGAGCTGGGGACGACCAACGTCACATCGACGCCGAGCTCGTATTGCAGGTGATCAGCCAGCGGCCGGTAGCGAGCCTCCAGCGCATCCGGCTCGTCGTCGGGAAGGACGCCGAGCTGGAGCACGCCGTCGGCGAGCGGCTCGTCGGTGGCCGCAGACGAACTCGAGCACGCGCCCGCGAAGAGAGCCACCACGAGCGCGAGGAGCACGCGGCGCGTCTCCACCCATCTGCAACTGCCCATCGAACGCACTCCCGCGTCGATCCAGGTCATGAGTGTCGGCATGATGGCTGCTCAACTGGAGAAGTTGTAAAGCGACCGCGATCGACCCAGGACGATCGTGCTGGGTCTACCCGCCGGCACCGACCACTGGCTGACTCACCTCATCCGCTGCGGCGTGGTCGGGTCGTTCTGTGGCGCCCTAGTTGACCAGCACCGCCCCGTAGACGAAGCCGAGCGGTCCCATTCGCCACAGCTTGTCGAGCAGAAGCGGCCCGCCGGCGAACATGATCTCGGGGGACGGCAGCTTGTCGAGACTCTCGTGCAGGTAGCGATACTCGTCACGCGCGCCCACGGTGGCGCCTGCCAGAGGCAGCAACACCGAGGTTCCTGCCCGGTGCAGCCGCGCCGCCAGCCTTCCCACAGGCCGCGCCAGGTCCACGATGGCGGCGACGCCGCCGGGACGCAGCACCCGCGCCACCTCGGCCATCGTCCTCTCCACCGAATCGAGGTTGCGGAACACATACGCCGAGAAGACGCCATCGAATGTGCCATCGCCGAACGGCAGCCGCTCGCCCACCGCGACGACACGGTGTGGCGCCGGATTGCGCGCCATCATCTCAGCACTCGGGTCGAGCGCGACGACGTCGAGCCCCTCGAGCACCGGCATTGCCGCCCCGGTGCCCGCCCCGAGGTCCAGCACGCGGCCCACGGGTAGGTACTGGGCGGCGCTCCGGCGCCACGCCTGGTCCCGGCCCAACGACAGGACCATGTTGAGCCGATCGTAGGTAGAGGCGATGTCCCGGAAGACGGTGCCGTTGCTCACCGGCCGTCGCTCACTCGGGGTGGATCAGCCGGCGGGGAACGCGGTGAAGCCCGTGTACGGCACGAGCGCCTCCGGCACGCGAATGGAGCCGTCGGGTTGTTGGTGGTTCTCCATGAGCGCGATCAGCACCCGGCCGATGGCGATGGCAGTGCCGTTGAGGGTGTGCACCAATCGGTTGCCGTCATCACCTTTGAAGCGGATCTTCAGGCGCCGCGACTGATAGTCGGTGGTGTTCGACGTCGACGTGATCTCGCGATAGGCGCTCTGACCCGGGAACCAGGCCTCGATGTCGTACTTCTTGGCGGCCGACGAGCCCAGGTCACCGGCGGCGACGTTGACCACGCGGTACGGAAGCTCGAGCGCCTGGACAATCCGCTCCTCCTGGGAGAGGAGGAAGTCGTGCTCGTCCCGGCTGGTGTCGGGGTGGCAGAAGCTGAACATCTCCACCTTGTCGAACTGGTGCACCCGAAATATGCCGCGGGTGTCCTTGCCGTACGTGCCGGCCTCGCGTCGGAAGCACGGTGACACGCCGACATACCGCGTCGGAAGCTCTTCGGCGTTGAAGATCTCGTCGAGGTGCATGGCGGCCAAGGACACCTCCGAGGTGCCCACCAGGAACAGCTCGTCGGCTCCGATCTCGTACACCTGCTCCCGGTCACCGGGGAAGAAACCGGTGCCGAAGAGCGCCTGCTCCCGGACGAGCACCGGTGGAACGACGGGACGGAATCCCTCGGGCATGAGCATGTCGAGTGCCCAGCGCTCCAGGGCCAGCTGCAGCACCACGAGCTCACCCTTGAGAAAGCCGAACCGCGTGCCGGACACCTTGGCGGCACGCTCCACGTCGACCAGGTCTTCGGCCTCGCCCAGCTCCAGGTGGTCCCGGGGCTCGAAGTCGAAATCGGGGATGTCGCCCCATCGCTTGATCTCGAGCGCGTCCTCTTCGGTCATGCCGTCGGCTGCAGTGGAATCGGGGACATTGGGCAGTGGGATCCACGCCACCTCGAACTCGGCGTCCAGCTCGTCGGCCTGCTCCAGGTTGGCCTTGTAGGCCTCGGCCAGCCCGGCAA
Source organism: Acidimicrobiia bacterium (assembly GCA_041581135.1). GTDB lineage: Bacteria > Actinomycetota > Acidimicrobiia > Spongiisociales > UBA5794 > JBFGCM01. The sequence continues at coordinate 20,724 of JBFGCM010000025.1, read as the reverse complement.
CTCGTGCGATGGCCGCCTCCTTCTCGGCACCCTCCAGCTTGGCGATGGCCTTGCCGGCCTCGCGCTGCTCGGCGCGTTGGGACTCGGCCTCGGCTCGCACCGCACGGCGACGCTCGTCGAGTGCGGTCAGCGCCGCGATGTCCACGTCCACGCCGCGGCGAGCCATGCCGGCGGCCAGCACGTCGGGCTGGTTGCGGAGGAGTGCGACGTCGAGCATCTGCGGATGCTAACCGGTGGCCATCGCTTGGCCTATGGCGGCCTCTTCCTCTGGCGATAGCGGCTCCGAGCCGTTGCGGGCTCGAACCTGTTTGGTGAAGAAACGGGTTTCGTCGCGACCCACCAGCAGGCTGATCACGAAGCCGTCGCCGTATTCGTTGAGCAGCGCAACCGACCGGGACAGGCGACCGGCGATGTCGTCGAAGGCGTCGTACGCCACCACTCCGGTTCGGCTGATGGCAACGGGCAGGCGACGCTCCACGCTGTCCACTCTGGGCATGAGGTCGTCGACCTGATCTTCGACCACGCGCAACGCGTCGTCGATCTGGCGCAGCGACTCATACACCCCGCCGTCTTCCGGCACGATCGATACGCGGCGACGCACCTGGACGAGTTGTACGCCGACCGCGAGGGCGACAACGAGGGCGACGGCGGCGAGGATCAGCGCAGCGAGGTCCATGTCACGACGGGTCGTTGACGATGAACGGCTGGTTCCAACTGTCGTTGGCGATGTCGGCGTCGCCGGCGAGCTGAGCACGCACCACCACTTCGTAGATCACGCCCGGCGCCACGGCGATGTCGCTGAACGTCAGTGTGGTGGCGGCATCGGGTTCGAGCATCTCGACCATGGATTGCTCGACGATCAGATCGTCGCCGCTGATCGTGGTGAGCTCCAGGATCACCGGCACCTGGGTCTCGGTCTCGTTGCCCGTGTTGGTGATCACAGCCTGGATGGAGACGGTCTCGGTGAAGGGAATCACCGGGAACCCATTGCGCTCTCCCACCGGCTCGGGGCTCATCGCACCGGCAACGGTGATGTCGTGGCGCTCACTGAGGGCCACGAGCCCCGACAGTCGGCCGGTGACGTAGTTGGTTTGGTACACGAATTCAGTGTCGTCTGCCACGTACCTGACGTCCGGGTAGGTGTAGGTGACCGTTTCGGGATCGAGCTTGGCAATTGCGGCCTCAAAACCCAAATAGGCGCGATCGCCCACCTCGAGTAGCTCGAACGCGGCATCGAACATGTCCGGCCCTTCCCGCTCCTCCGGCTCGTCGAGACTCATCACGAACGCTTCGTCGAGCGCGGCGACCGCATCGCCCCACGCCGAGGCGGCCACCGTGAGGAAACCGTGGACCTCTGACACCGGGCCGGGCACCTCGGCCTCCCTCAGCTGAGCGCGTATGTCGGCGCCGCGCTGATCGAGTTCGACCAACCGATCCAAGATGTCGGGGCGATCGAGATTGCCGAGGGAACGGAATAGCTCGCCCAGTGCGATGCTCATCTCCTGTTCGGATTCGGCCACCTGTTTGGCCATGTCGAGATACGCCGCCACCTGTCGGCGTTCACTGCGCATGCCGATGGCAATGGCAATCATGCCGATGGTCACGGCGAGGAGCAGGAAGAGCCAGAGACGGCGTCCACGGCGCGCCCGACGGTTACTGGTCAGGGGGTAGGCCATCGTGGGCGAGGGGGGACTTGAACCCCCACGAGTGTTACCTCACAGGAACCTGAATCCTGCGCGTCTGCCAATTCCGCCACTCGCCCGGGCGTGCGAAAGGGTACCACGGGCGACGATCCGTGGATCTTCCGACGTGCGCCGGGGCCTGTTCCGACCCTGATCCGGCGCGTACGCTTGAAGTCCGCAGGTGATGGGCGCACCGATGGACTCGACCGACCACACCGACATGTGGCGGCTGCTGCTCTCCGGTGGTCAGAAGATGGACCATCACCGAGCCGGTCCACATCGACGAGTGGCGGACGCTGGCGTTGAAGGGCATCCCAGACCCGGTCGAAGTGGGCGTCGTGCAGCTGGTGCGGTCCCTCGAGAGCTGAAGCTGCCAAACCCCGCCGGGATCCGGTAGCTCCCTCGATTCGTACAATTCACGCTCGTGAGCATCGCCCGCAACCTCGAACGCCGCCTCGAACGTCTCGTCGAAGGGATCTCGGCAACGCTGTTTCGCGGCAAGATGCACCCGGTCGACCTGGCAAACCGCCTGGTCAGAGAGGCCGATCTCGCAGTGGTCGAAGGCCCCGCCGGACCGGCAATCCCCAACGACTACGAGATCCGTATCGGCCCGAGCGAGCTCGAAGCCGGCAGCATCGAGCGGGCCGTCCTGGCGGAGCTCGAGCACGCCGTTGCCGCCACGGCAGCCGAGCGGGGATGGCGCCTCGAAGGGCCGGTTCGGGTGCGAGTGACGGTCGAAGCGGGAGTCGCCGCCGGAGGGGAGGTCACAGTGGCGACCGTGGTCGGGCCGATTCCCCCGTGGGGCCGCCTCGTAGGGTCGGCGCGCACATTCGACGTGTGCCCCAACCGCGCCGTCGTGGGTCGCGACCCCGCTGCAGACATCCGTATCACGGGCGCCGCTACTTCCCGCCGCCACGCACTGATGTGGCGCGAGGCGGGCCGAGCGTGGGTCGTCGACCTCGGATCCGCCAACGGAACCCGAGTGGACGGGCAACCGATCGAAGGTCCTGCCGAGCTCACCGACGGCAAGGTCCTAACCTTCGGAGATACGACACTCACTTACCGTCCGGCGACTCGGGCGAGCTAGGAGGGCTGTGTGCCCGCCCTGTTCCTCAACATCCTCAAGATCATCTTCCTGGCGCTGATCTACCTGTTCCTCTGGCAAGTCACCAGAGCGATCTCCACCCACATCGGTACCAGCCGCGCCGGCCGCGCCGCCGGGGACAGAGTGGAAGAGGTCGTCGTGGTGAAGTCGGACAACCTGGCCGGGAAGCGATTCGACCTGGCGCGGCCGCTGGTGGTGGGACGAAGCAGCGACGCAGACATCGTCATCGACGACCCGTATGCTTCCGACTTACACCTGCGGTTCGGTGTGCAGGACGGTCACGTGACGTTGCACGACCTGGGCAGCACGAACGGTACGTACGTCAATGGTCGGCGGGTCACGGTGCCCCTGGCGTTGGCGAAGGGCGACGCGGTGCAGATCGGCAAGACGATTCTCGAGGTGCGATGAAGTACGTGTGGGCGGCCGGGAGCGACGTCGGCCTGGTCCGAGACCACAACGAAGACACGGTGTACCCCGATGCCGGCGGCTCGGGTCCCGGTCCGGTCACCGTTGCGGTGGCCGACGGGATGGGCGGCCACGTCGGAGGTGAGGTCGCCAGCCGTGTCGCCATCGACGCGGCCATCGACGCCGACGAAGGCCCTGTGGAACGTCTGGTCGCCGCCAACGACGCGGTCGTCTCGGCCGTCGAGGACGATCCCAGCCTCGCCGGCATGGGCACCACGATGTCCCTGGCCAGTTTCGGTAGCGACGGCTCGCTCGACATCGGGCACGTGGGTGACAGCCGTATCTACCGGTTGCGCGACGGCGAGTTGAGCCAGCTGACCAGCGACCACACCTTCGTTGCCGAGCTGTTGGAAGCGGGCCGGATCACCGCCGACGAGGCCGTGCGCCATCCCAAGCGCCACTTCCTTACTCGCGCGGTCGGCACGGCATTCGGCATCGAGATCGAGCATATCGAGGACCGCGTCGAGGTCGGCGACCGTATCCTGCTCTGCTCCGACGGGCTCACCGACATGCTCGATGACAACGCGATTGGTCGCCTTCTCGGCGCGTCCGAGACACCGGAGGACGCCGTCTGGACGCTCATCGAAGCGGCCAATCGGGCCGGAGGTCTGGACAACACCTCAGTCGTGGTCGTCGAAGTACGTCCGTGACCGGCTGAAACCTTCCCGGCGCGCCGGTCGTTGCACATGAACGGGAACGCATGACCAGGACCACCGAACTCGCTCTGCTCGGATCTGCCGCCGGCTTGGCCGCGATGGGCGTGGCCCTGGTCAACTTCACCCAGGGCAGCGGCCTCGATGCCCAGGTCGTGCTCACCTTCTTGGCATTCGCCGCCGCCTACGGCGCGATTCACATGAGTCTGCGACGGTGGACGCCGGCGGCGAGCCCGTACCTGTTCCCGCTGGCAGCCTTCCTCAACGCCCTCGGCTTCTCTGCGGTCTATCGCATCGATCCGGAGCTGGCGGTACTGCACCGCTGGTCGCTCCTCGTTGCAGCCGCCGTTGCCTCGCTGGTGCTGTTCCTGCTGCGTGACCAAGGCGTCGACGTGTTGCGCCGGTACCGGTACTTGTTCCTCGCCGGCGCCGTGGTTCTCCTCTTGTTGCCGCTGCTCCCCGATTCGTGGACGCTGCACGGCGCAGAGGTCAATGGCAGCCGGCTGTGGGTGCGGCTAGAGCTTCCCTTCGGCACCCGCACCCTCTCGTTCCAGCCCGGCGAAGTCGCCAAGCTGCTGCTCGTCGTCTTCCTCGCCTCCTACCTGGCCGACCGTCACAGCTCGCTGGCTGACATGCGGCGCAAGCTGGGACCCCTCTCCTTGCCGGAACCCCGCCAAATCGGCCCCCTCTTGCTGGCCTGGGCTGCCAGCTTCGGGGTGCTGGTGTATCAGCGCGACCTGGGGGCATCGCTGCTGTTGTTCGCCGTGTTCGTCACGCTCGTCTACGCCGCTACCGGGCGAACGATCTACCTGGTGGGTGGCGGGGGCCTGGTGCTCATGGGCGGACTCGTGGCGTTCCGGGCATTCGGCCACGTGCAACGCCGCGTCGATGCGTGGCTCCACCCCTTCGAGGACTTCACCGACATCGGGTACCAGGTGGCCCAGGGGCTCTTTGCTTTCGGCAGTGGCAGCCTCACCGGGTCGGGCCTCGGCTTGGGCCGGCCCGACCTCATACCGGCTGCCGCCACCGACTACGTATATGCCGCCGTCGCCGAGGAGACCGGCTTGGCCGGCTCGATCGCCGTGCTCGCCGCATTCGCGCTACTCGTGACCGTCGGCTTCGGCATCGCCCTTCGCAGCCGGGATCTGTTTCGCAAGCTGCTGGCCGCCGGCCTCACGCTGGTTCTCGCGGTGCAGACGCTCCTGATCCTGGCCGGGGTCATGCGGCTGTTGCCGGTGACCGGCATCGCGCTGCCGTTCATGTCTTACGGAGGATCGTCGCTCATGGCCAACCTCGTGTTGCTCGCCCTGCTGGCGCAGATCTCGCACACGGAGCGCGCATGAACCAGCCGATCCGCCGACTGGCGCTCACCGTCCTCACGGCATTCGCCGTCCTGGTCGGCACCGTGAGCTATCTCCAGGTGATCGCAGGACCTCGTTACCGGGACGATCCCCGCAACGCACGAGTCGCCGCCGGCATCTCAGGCCGTGAGCGGGGAGGCATCATCACCTCGGACGGGGTGGTGGTTGCCCGCTCCACCGCCGATCCCGACGATCCACTCGTCTTCCTGCGCGAGTACCCGGAGGCGGAGCTGTATGCCCACGTCGTCGGCTACTCCACACTGCTCTTCGGCAGCGCCGGTATGGAAGATGCCGCCTCCGGACCATTGTCGTCGGACCGTGACGCGACCATCTCAGGCATCCTCACCGCAATCGGAGGCGGCGACCTGCGGGCGCACGGCATTCGGCTCACCATCGACGACCGTCTCCAGCGGGCCGCATTCTCTGCGTTGGGGGATCAGACCGGCGCCGTGGTGGTGCTCGACACGGCTACCGGAGCGGTGCTCGCCATGGTGTCCACCCCCTCCTTCGATCCCAACACACTGCTCGGGGCTGCGGCGGGTCCGGCAGGAGATGCGTTGACCGACGACGCTCGCCAGCCCTTGCTCAACAGGGCCATCAACGAGGTCTACGCCCCGGGCTCGACATTCAAGGTGGTGACCGCCGCCGCCGCACTCGAGACCGGCATCGCCGGCGCCGCGACCCAGTTCCCCGACGTCCAGGAGCTGCCGCTGCCCGGCTCGACCGCCACCATCCGCAACTTCGACGGAGGACCATGTGCCAATGGGGACACCGTCACGCTGCTGGAGGCGTTCGTTCGTTCATGCAACACGATCTTCGGCCTCATCGGCATGGATCTGGGCTCGGAGCCGTTCGTGGCCCGAGCCGAGGCGTTCGGGGTCAACGAGACCATCGGACTGGAGCTGGAAGTGACCGTCAGCCGTTTCCCACCCTTCGGCGACGATCTTCCAGTCGCGGCGCAGAGCGCCATCGGCCAACGCGACCTGCGCGTCACCCCCCTGCAGATGGCCATGGTGGCGGCCACTGTCGCCAACGACGGGGAAGTGATGCAGCCCTATCTCGTCGCCGAAGAGTTCGATGCGGACGCCGAAGTGGTGAAGTCCACCGAACCCACCATCTGGCGACGAGCCGTCTCGCCGGCGACCGCCGGGGTGTTGACGGCCATGATGGAAGAGGTCGTGACCCGCGGGACTGGAACCCGTGCTGCGGTGCCCGGCGTGCGCATCGCCGGCAAGACGGGCACGGCCGAGACCGACACCGGTCCTCCCGATGCGTGGTTCATCGGCTTCGGGCCCATCGAGCCCGGCGAGGGTGAGTCGACCATCGCCATCGCAGTGCTCGTGGAATCCGGTGGGGAGGTCGGGGAGTCGGCCACAGGCGGTACGGTCGCCGCCCCCATCGCACAGGAGGTCTTCGCCGCGTGGCTGGGCTTGCCGACGGAATGATCGGTTCCGTGCGTTCTCAGGTCTGGCCTCGCCGACCCGTCAGCGAGGCCGCGGTGGAACCGCCCCCGGACCCGGGCAATACCTCGCCCGGGCAGTACCATCCCGAGCGATGATGGAACAGACAGCCGTCCTCGGCGGCCGGTACCGGCTCGAGGAAAAACTGGCGCGAGGGGGGATGGCAGATGTGTACTCCGCTCGTGACGAGTCGCTCGGTCGCACCGTTGCGGTCAAGATCCTCCATCCCCAGTTCGCCAACGACCAGGCGTTCGTCACCCGCTTCCGCCGCGAGGCCCAAGCCGCCGCCGGTCTGACGCATCCCAACATCGTCAGCATCTACGACTCGGGCCAGGACGGCGAGACGTACTACATGGTGATGGAGCTCATCGACGGCCAGACACTGCGTGACATTCGCAAGACCCAGGGCCCATTGTTCCCTCGTAGGGCGGCGGAGATCGCGGCCGAAGCCGCCGCTGCCCTTGCCGTGGCGCACCGAGCGGGCGTGTACCACCGTGACGTGAAACCGGGCAACATCATGCTCACCGACGATGGCAGCGTGAAGGTCACCGACTTCGGGATTGCTCGGGCGCTCGACGACTCGGAGGAGCTCACCAGGACCGGAGCGGTCATCGGAACCGCGGCGTACTTCAGCCCGGAGCAGGCCCAGGGCCTGCCTGCCGACGAGCGTTCCGACGTGTACTCACTCGGTGTGGTGCTCTACGAGATGGCAACCGGCAAGCCGCCCTTCACCGGCGAGAGCCCGGTGTCGGTGGCCTACCAGCACGTCTCGGAGATGGCTCCTCCGCCGAGCAGCGTCAACCACGACGTGCCGGCTCACCTCGAAGCGATCATCGAACGTGCCATGGAGAAGAACCCCGAGGACCGGTACCAAACGGCCGAGGACATGCGGAGCGACCTGCTCCGGTTCCTCGCCGGCGAGGCACCGGCCACGACCGAGCCGTCGCCGGACGCCGAGACGATGCTGCTGGGTCACGCACCTCCTCCGGCGACCGTACCGCCGGACGAGACGGCGCGCCGGGTGGCCTACGTGGAGCCATCGCGCCAGACCAACCCGGGCTACTACCTGGCCGGCATCGTCGGCCTGCTCCTGTTGCTGGCGGCGGCGATCTTCCTCGTCAACCGGCTGGGAGCCACGCCCGAGGTGGAGATGGTGACGATTCCGCCTTTGGCCGGGCTCCAGCCCAACGAGGCCTTCGAGGAACTGGGCAACCTGGATCTGAAGGTCCGCCAGCGTGACGAGTCGTCCACCACCGTCGAAGAGGGAGTCGTCATCGGCACCGATCCCGTGGCCGGAGTCAGCGTGGAGGTCGGCTCCGTCGTGTGGGTCATCGTCTCTACGGGACCACAGCGCTTCTCCGTGCCCAACGTGATGAACGAGACCGAAGAGAACGCGCGTGCCATCCTCGAGGACCAGCTGCTCCGGGTGGGGCAGGTCACCTTCGTGTTCAGCGACACGGTTCCTGCCGGGAGTGTGGTGGATCAGGATCCCCGGCCCGGCATCTTCGTGTTGCCGGACTCCGAGGTGAACCTCGAGATCTCGCAGGGCCCGGCGGTGCTCACGATGCCATCGGTGGTGAACCTCGCCGCCGAAGTGGCCATTCGCGAGCTCACCAATGCCGGCTTCGTGAACATCGAGACCACCGAAGACTTCTCCGACGAGCTGCTCGCCGGGTTCGTCATCTCGACCGACCCGGAAGCAGGCGAGCTGGCGGCGCGCGAGCAGACGGTGACGATCGTGGTGTCGAAGGGTCCGGCGCCAATCCCGGTTCCGGACCTCACCGGGCGGACGCTCGCCGATGCGCGCGCCACCATCGAGGAGCTGGGCCTGATCTTCGAGCAGGACCCGACCACAGTCCCGGTCACGGTCACCAGCGGTCTCGACGGGTTGGTGGCGGCCCAGGATCCGGCACCGGGAGTCGAGCTGGAACGGGGTGACGTGGTCACCGTTCGCTTGGGCGAGGTGCCGCTGGTGGTCGTGCCAGACCTCACCGACCTCACGGAGAACCAAGCCGCCAACACACTGTCCGCCCTAGGGCTGGTGCTGGCGATCGACTCCTTCCTCGAGGTCGATTCCGCACAAGTCGGCCTGGTGGTGGCTCAGGAGCCGACGGCCGGAACCCAAGTCGCTCCGGGGTCGATCATCGGGGTGACATTGGGCATCGCCGCCCCGGTGACCACCACGACCACCACGACGAGCACGACCACCACCACGACCACGGCTCCGTGACGGCAGGCGAAGAACCGGGAGCCCGCAACGCGCAGCTCCTCGAGTGGTACGAGGCCACCCGGCGCGACCTCCCCTGGCGCCACATCACCGACCCTTATCGGGTGCTGGTCTCAGAGATCATGCTGCAACAGACGCAAGCGGCCCGCGTGATTCCCTACTACGAACGGTTCGTGGCCGCGTTCCCGACCGTCGACTCCCTGGCGGCAGCCGACCTCGCCACCGTGATGGGCCTCTGGTCAGGTCTGGGATACAACTCGCGGGCCAAGCGGTTGCGGGACGCGGCACGCTCGATCGCGGCTCACGGTTGGCCGGACGACCTCACGGAGCTTCCCGGCGTCGGCCCCTACACGGCGGCCGCGGTGGCGTGCTTCGCTCATGGGGCGCAGGTGCCCGCCGTGGACACGAACCTACGTCGGGTGATATCGCGGTGGGAAGGGAACGCACTCGACGGCGAACCGCTGGCTCGCCGGGCCGCTGCGCTGCTCGACGAAGACGCCTCCGCATGGAATCAGGCGGTCATGGACTTGGGTGCGCGGATCTGCCGCCCGCGACCACGATGCGGCGAGTGTCCCGTCGGCCGGTGGTGCGCCGACCCCTCGATCTACGCTCCGCCCCGCCGGCAGGGGCCGTTCGAGGGCTCGGAGCGGCAGGTGCGGGGCGCCATCATCCGCGCCCTGGTGAATGGACCGCGCCACGAACGCGAGCTGGCGACGGCAACCGGCTTCGATTCGGCTCGGGTGCAGCGCGCTTTGCGATCGCTTCGGGAGGAGCACTTGGTGGAGGGACCGCCGTACCGCCTGGCGCGCTGAGGACGTCACCGATCGGCGAGGGCACCTTTCGGTGTGGCTCGATCCTCACCGGGGACCGCAAGGGCCATGGCGGCGCCGATGATGGCGAAGTACTGCAACCAGTCCCCGTATCGGGTGTACAACGTGTCGCCCGCGTTCCGGAATTGCACGCTTCCCCGCAACACCTCGCTGGTGAACAGCTCGGTCTCCCCGATCAGCGAGCCGTCGGCCAGCACGATGGCCGACTTGCCGGTGATGGCGGCGTGCACCAGGTCCATGCCGAACTGCGCCGCGTTGACCCGCGTCATGCCGATGAACTGGTCGGACGCGGCACCTTCGCCGAAGCTGCTCTCGTTGGTGGTCACCACGAGCAGCTCAGCCCCTTCGAGCACCGGAGCCCGCAACGCTCGGGAGAACGCGCCTTCGAACGAGATCACGGAGCCGAGCTCACCGGCCGTCATCGGGAACACGATCACGTCTTCCCCCCGCACCATGTCACGGGGGACCTGGTCGAGCTGCGGGATGAACCCGAGCAGCCCTCGTAGCGGGACGTACTCCCCGAACGGTACGGGATGCTGCTTGAGGTACTCCCCGCGGCGGTTGCCTTGGGGGTCGAACAGGACGTTGACGTTCTCGAAGTGGTCGGCATCGATGGTGCGAGTGCCGCTGATGAGCATGAAGCTGCCGAGTCGGATAGCCTCGTCTGCAATCGCCTGCCTCACCTCTTCGTTGTTCTCCGGCTCGAACGGGGTGCCGGTGGCGTTCTCCGGCCATACGACGAGATCCACCGTGCCGGGACGCAGCGTATTGGTGAGCGCCAGATGCGCCTCGTAGATGCGCTGGTTCTCGTTCTGGCAATGGATGCGCGGGCAGGGCGAGTTGCCCTGGATGATGGCAACTCGGACCACCTCACCATCGGCGCTCGGCGCAGCCAGGCCGCCGGCAATGGCGATCAACAACGCGACGACGGCCGGATCGACGACATAGCGCCACTCGGCACGGTCTTCGACGAAGAGTGCCAACCCGGCGGCGGTAGCGATGGCGAGCACCGACCAACCGGTGGCTCCGATCCACTGCGCCGCGCCCATGGGCCCGGCGGTATCGGCTGCCGCATAGCCCAGCGTGCCCCACGGGAATCCGCCGAACGGCACCCGGGAACGGATCAGCTCGAACGCCGCCCACCCACCCACGGTCACCAGGTACCACCGCCAGTTGAGCCAGCGGGACGCGATCCACACGAACAAGCCGTAGGCCGCCGTCATCAGCGCCATGAGCAGCGTGAGTGGAATCCACGCGACGGCGCCGAGGATCATCACCCACCACAACATCATCCCGAACCACACGGCGCCGAACACGAATCCCAGGCGCAGCGCGGAGCCGCCCTTCTCGACGCTCCGGATCGCCCAGAAGAAGGGTGCTGCGGCCACGAATGCCAGAGGTCCCCAGCTGAGTGGCGCGAACGCCGCCCACATGAGAACCCCCGATACAGCCGCGGCGAGATAGGCCCACACAGCGAAGAGCAGGTTAGGCGCGAGCGGTGGCTGTGCCGGAGCGGTGACGGCGGGCCAGAGTCTGGTGGACGACGCTCAATCGACGGCTGCGTACTCGTCCGCGAGCTGCAGCAACCTCGCCGCAGTCTCGGCTCCGTAGCTCGGAGACGTCAACCGGCCGGCAAACACCGACTCGTAGCTGGCCGGCCGTTCGTCCTTGATCCAGCGCAGGTACCCAAAGGCTGAGCTGGTGAGGTCCCACGACTCGACGAGCACGGTGGAGATCCTGTTCCCGAGCACGGCGAATCGGATACGGCCGACGGGCGTTGCGGACCCGTCATTCAATGCTGCGATCAGATCGTTGTCGAGCGAGAAGTCGCACGCGACCCAGGTGTCGTAGAACGGTCCGACCGAAGCATCCGACACGTTGCAGCGATACAGCTCCGTACTGCTGTTCAGAGTCGCATAGAACGCCAAGAAGTCCTCCAACGCGGCGCTGTGGTGATGGCTGAGGCGGGCCTGCCCGTTGCTCGTGACCAACTCCACCGAACCGCTCAGCGGCCCATCCCACGGCGGCCCGGCGGGCCACGTGAGAATGGCGCCATCAGTGAGGATGTCCTCGACCGCAGCGGGCACGCCACCATCGATCGCATCGCGTAGCTGCTGGACGATGTCGACAGGACCGACGACCTGAGGTCGGGGGTGTTCCGGCACTCGGGCGAGCACCGATACGGTGAAGGCCATCGCAACGAGTAGGGCGAGCACCGAGAGCACCCGGTGACCCCCTGCCATTTGCCTGTCGCGCTCGGCCGGGTTCAGGATGCGAACGGCCGTGGGATCGGATGGAGTGGGCATGTGCCACCTCCATGTGATGATACCGACGGGTCGCCACGTCTCGACGATGCGGGGAGGCGCCCGACCGGGGAGGCGGGTTCCGGTCGGGCTACCCCATCAACAGCCGGACGTGGTCGCCGGCTGGGGTCGGCGCTCTGCGAGCCGCCGGCCGACGCGCATGAGCCAGCGGCCGAGTGCGCGCCGGAGCCGTCCCGCTGCCGGTTCGGCTCTGGATGTCGTCATGTCCTCGAATCGAGCGGCAGTGAGCACCTGGGCGAGTTGGAGGTTGTGGTGCATGGCGGTTCCCTTTCACAGTGGGCGGTCGATGATGAAGTGTTCGAGCATCGGACCCGCCTCGGCAATGGCCTCCTTGCGGAGGCTGTACTTCTTGTCGTCATCCCCAACGAGCACCCGCACCAGGCCGGCGCTCCGCAGGATGCGGAGGTGGTGGTGCGTCGTCGACTTGGCGAGATCTACTCTCTCCGCCAACGTCTTGAGGTCGGAATCGCCACCGGCGAGGATCGTCAGCAGTCGCAGTCGTTTCTCATCGCCCAGCGCCTTGTACATCTCCACCAGGTAGGTGGGCGGGGCATCCGGATCATCCACCAGGCGGGCGTCCGAGACCGAATAGCAGAAGATGCGGGTGGTTCCGTGCTCGGAGATCACCGCCCATGGCCTGATGACGACGCTCGGGATCAGCAAGATGCGACTCACCGACGGCGCCATCTGGAACGTCACGCCGCCCGTCGCCGCCTCCACCAACCGCTCCGCCGGGAGGGACTTGGCGAGGATTCGCTTGTCGGCCGCGTCTCGCTCGAGGAGGGCCGTCTGCTCCGGACCCACCGCGAAGACCTCGGAGTAGTAGCGGCGGACGGTGTCGAGCACCACGTCGCGCGATGCCTCCGGCGCCAGGCTGAGCAACGGCCACAGCTCGTCGCCGTCATCGCCGAGGAGCCGGTCGATGGCGGCGGAGTCGCCCGCCGCAGCGGCCGCGAGATCAGCAGCCTCGTGACCGCGCCGCTCGTTGATCCCCGAGTTTCGCAAGGCCAGCAGTCGCAACTCCGTGGGATCGATCTCTGCCAGGTGTTCGATGAACTGCTCCACCGAGCGGGGCGCCGGGAGCTCGTGGGCGTCTCCGATGAAGCTGAGCCACAGGCCGCCGCACGACGAGAGCGTGGCGAGCTGGTCCTTGAGTTCGCTTGACGCAGATTCATCGACCCGTTCGAAGAATGTCGGACCTTCCTCGTACTGGTCGGGGTCCCGGTGCCCTTTCTCCCCGGTCAGCACGAAAAGACCCAGCAACAGCTCGTAGATGGGCGAGGTGTCGATCTCGACCGGCAGCTGGCGCTCCGGGTCGGTGAAGTCGTGTACGCGGGGTCCCTTGACGGTCATAGTCATCCTGTTCGATATACTTCGAATGATATGAGCATCATCGTCCTTTGTCAAGAGCGTCACAGGATCCGGGTCCGTAGCATGGGCAGCCGTGGACGATCTCGACCTCGCCATATCCGCCGCTCGCGCCGGGGCTGCCATCGTGACCCACTACTTCGGCCGCGGGCTCGGCAGCGATCTCAAACGGCAGTTCGATCCGGTCACCCGGGCCGACCGGGAGTCGGAGGAGGCCATCGTCACGGTGCTCACCGAGGCGCGGCCAGAGGACGGCCTCCTCGCCGAGGAAGGAGCCTCGGCCGGTGACGGCAGCGGCAGACGCTGGATCATCGACCCGCTGGACGGCACGGTGAACTTCGTGCACGGCATCCCCCAGGTGTCGGTGTCGATCGCGCTCCACGACGATGACGGGCCGCTGGTGGGAGTCGTCTACGACCCGTTTCGCGACGAGCTGTTCGCTGCGGTCCGGGGCAAGGGCACGACGCTCAACGGAACACCGGCGTCGGTGTCGACCGTCTCCGAAGCGGCTCAGGCCGTGGTGGCCATGGGTTTCCCGTACGACCACGGGGACTACGCCACCGAATACGCGGCCAACCTCGCCTCGGTGCTCGAAGTGGTCAACGGCATCCGCCGCATGGGATCGGCGGCGCTCGACTTCGCCTGGGTGGCAATGGGACGGTACGAGGCCTACTGGGAGATGGGTCTGGCTCCATGGGATGCCGCCGCCGGTCAACTCCTCGTCACCGAGGCGGGGGGCACCGTCACCGACGTGTACGGAGCGGCGCCGACCATCGACACGCGGCTGTTCCTAGCCAGCAACGGCCTGCTGCATGATGCCCTCGTCCGGCGCATCCAGCGCTCGATCCCGGAGCACCTTCGTGAGTGACCTCCTGGTGAGCGCCGACGCCGTGCGCACTCCCGATGGAGTGACCGGCAACGCCGTGCTCGTCGACAACGGCATGGTGGCCGCCGTCGGCGATGTCGAAGAGCTGCGAGCACCGGGCATCCGCGAGGAGCGGTTTCCAGGTCGGGTGATCGTGCCGGGCCTTCGCGACGCCCACTTCCATCCGGTCGGGTACACCGCCGGGATCACCGGCATCTCCTTGAAGCCTGTTGGAGACATCGCCGAGCTCATCGAGGTGTTGGGGGCCGGCGCCGCCGCCCTGTCACCGGGCGAGCCGCTGGAGGCGATCCGGCTCGATGACGAGGGCCTCGCCGAAGGGCGCTACCCGACTCGAGAAGAACTCGACAGCGCCACCGGAGACAGGCCGGCGTTGTTGCACCGTTATTGCGGGCACGTTGCGGTCGCCAACAGCGCAGCCCTGGCCTTGGCCAACATCTCACCCGCCACTCCTGACCCCACGGGGGGCGGCATCGACAGGGACGAAGCGGGCGAACCCACCGGCGTGCTGAGGGAAACGGCGGTCGACCTCGTGGCGACCAAGCTGCAACGCACGGCTCCGGTGACGCCGCAGCTGCTGATCTCGGCACTCCAGGGCCTCGCCGGTCTGGGGCTCACGTCCATCGGCGCCATCGTCGGATGTGGCGACGGGCTGTGGGCCACCCTGGGAGACGAGACCAAGCTGCTCGCCGAGGTTGCTGCCGAGCTGCCGATCCGAGTGAACGTGCTCGTCATCGCCAACGACCACGACACGCTGGAAGCCGCCGCCTCCCGACTCACCGGCGCAGGCGACCGCCTCCGTTTCCTCGGCCTCAAGCGGTTCGCCGACGGCAGCCTGGGAGGCCACACCGCAGCCATGCACTCCGAGTTCAACGACGCCCCGACGACGGGCACTCTGCGACTCGACCCAAAGGTCGATGGCGCACTCGCCCGCCACGCGCTCGACCTGGGAGGCCGGGTGGCCACCCACGCCATCGGTGATCGAGCAATCGCCGCAGTACTCGACCTGTATCAGACCTTGCTCGATGAGGGCGCCGACGCCGGGCGGCTTCGCATCGAGCACGTCTCGGTGATCGATCGGGCCGACATCGCTCGCATGGGCGACTTGGAAGTGACTGCCTCGGTTCAGCCGGCATTCATGGGATCCGAGACCGAGTGGCTGGAGCGCAGGGTCGGCGGCGAGCGCCTGCCGTTGACCTACCCGTTTCGCAGTCTGGCCGATGCCGGTGTCCCGCTCGCCGGCGGCTCGGACTGCCCGGTGGAGCCGCCGTACCCGCTGTCCGGGATCGCGCTGGCTCGCGATCGGGCGGGCATCTACCCGGCCGAGGCCCTCAGCGCCGCCGAGGCGCTGTCACTGTTCACCACCGGTGCGGCACGTGCGATGGGCGAGCCGGAGCCGCTTGTCGTGGGGTCGCCTGCCGACTTCGTGGTGCTCGACCACGATCCGGTGATGGCCACTCCCGATGAGGTGCGCACCTTGCGGGTCGCCGCCACCTGGGTCGGCGGTGAAGAGATCGTCCCCCCAGAGGACTGGGCGGTGTGGACCGGCTGAGCTCAGCTCGCCGGAGCGAAGTGCGACCAGCACGACGAGCAGTAGTAGCCGTCCCGAAAGAAGCGCACCTCGTCGTCGGCCACCCCGCCACACACGCTGCATCGCTGCGCGACGAAGTCATCGGCAACGGAACGGTACGGTCCGTCGCCGGCGAACAGCTCGGTGGTGAGGATCGCTTGGCTGGTCCCGGTCTTCATGAGAGCGGGAGCTTAGATGGTGCGAATCGGCCAGCGACCCTTTCGAGGCCGATCAGCTGGAGGCGCCGACCAGGTCACGGACGGGCGCCGCGACGTCTTCGTACTCGGCGTGGCGACCGGTCTCGAGCTTCGAGTAGACGAGGTTGCCGTCCACGTTGACCTCGAACGCCCCGCCGCCGCCGGTGATGAGAGTGATCCGATCGATCTCGGTCTCGAACTCGGCCAGAAGCTGCTCAACCATGCTCACGGCACGGCCGGTGTAGTTTCACTTGACGCAGTATTCGATGCTGATGTCCATGGACGCCAGGGTAGCTTGCCGTGGATCGTCGGATCTGTGGACGGAATCCGGGTCCAAAGCGCTTCTGGCGATCAAGCCGGGCAACACGTCGCGACCGGTGGGCTCGCCGATCGGCTGGTACCGGAGGTCGAAGCTCAGCGAATGCCGTCGGAGTCGTTCTCCAACGAACCATGTTCGGTCTTCTTGTGCAGCAGCACCATGCCGCCGGCGCCGACCTCGAGCAGCACGAGGATGCGGTGATCGATGATCGCTTCAGGGATGTAGATCTCGGACTGGAAGATCTTCCGGGGGCGATGCAGCGTGGTTTCGCCCCGATGGCTTTCCGGCCGGCGCAGTCCGTGCCGACGAGCGTTGCCATAGGGCCGGACGGCCGCTACTACGTCGGCGAGCTGCGTGGCTTCCCGGCACCGGCCGACGAGTCGAGCATCTGGCGAGTGGCACCCGGCGCCGACTGGGCCGCATGCGGGGAATCCGACTGCGTCAAGGTCTTCGACGGAGGCTTCACGTCGATCATCGACGTGGTGTTCGGGCCTGACGGCCGCCTCTATGTGGCCGAGCTGGACGAACTGAGCTGGGCTGCCGTCGAGTTTTTCGGCGGCGGAGTCGGTGGCACGGTCAACGCCTGTGACCTCGACACCATGGAGTGCGAGGCCATCGCCTCGGGCATTCCGATGCTCACTGCGATGGCGTTCGACGGTGACGGCAACCTGCACGTCACGGAGAACTCGTCGATCCCGGGATGGCCTCGGTGGTCGAGGTCCCCTGATCGGAGCGACAGATCCGAGCGAGACCGGCCCCGGGTTCCCGGGGCCGGTGTGCGCGGTGAGTCAGCTGTACAGCTGAATGTCTGCCTCTGCCATCACCGCCACGAACGTCAGGTACTCGACCAGCGAGATGTCGCCGTAGATCAGGTCTTCCCGCCGCACCTTGAATCGCTCCATGGACGGGGCACACGCATAGAGGTGCGCCCCGAGGGCATGGAGCTGCGCGAGCTTGTCGCGGGGGAGGATGTGACCGGACTTTGCCATCGAGGCGGCGGCGAATCGGCTGAACGGCCGTGCCAGGCCCTTCAGCTTGGGGCGGTGACCCTCGGCGAGCACGTGGACACCCGGTCCCTGGAAGAACAGGTGCACCTCGATGCCTTCCAGGGCGGCGGCCAGGGCGAATCCCAGCGGAGACAGCAGCTCCTCGAGCCGATCCGTGGAGATGACGAACGCCATGCGGCGATCCACCGAGCGGGGCTCTCGCTTCTCGATGAAGAAGCTGAGCTCGGTGTCCCCCGTGTGGATGCCGATGAGTTTCATACCGGTGGCCCGGCACCAGGCAGCGACATCCGAAGGGATCGGGTCGAAGTTGTCGGTGACCAACTCCAGCACTTCACCCACCCGCATGTCACGCAGCATGGCGGCAGCGTCGTAGATGATGTAGGTCGTGATGGTCTTGCCTCGTCTGTCGAGCTTCTTGCGATCGGCGATGATGGTCATGCGGTCCCTCCTCGATCCGAGAACGCCCGCAGGCCGGCCGCAGTGTGGACCACGACCAGGCCCGGACCGGGTCGGCGGACGCGGGGCTCGGTGGTCCCCTCGGTTTCAGCGTCTCCTCGCGACCGTCACCAGTCCAGAGCCAAACGGCCTCTACAGCAGGAAATCCGCCACTGCGTTCTCGTCGACGCGGATGCTCTCGACCATCTCGAGGCAATGACCGAACGTGAAGATGTCGGCCGCACCCAGCACACCGAGCCACTTGTCGAGCACGATCGCCTCTGCGGCGGCGGCGACTCGGTCGAGGTAGACGTCGAACAGCTCCCACTGATTGAGGAATGACGGGTCCTCCGGATCGAGGAAGCCGATGTCGCCGATCACCGCGAAGAAGTCGACCGTGGCGAGCGCCTCGAAGGCCGCAGCACGTACGTCCATGACGTACTCCTTGGCGATCTCGACGTCGTCTCTGGTTCCCAGCCGCGTGAGATGACCCCCGATGAAGGTCTCGAACGGCAACGCCAGCGCGGCGTCGTGGCCGGCCACGAAGCCAGGTACGTCCTTGGCCAGTGCCAGGTCCTTGAACGGAACCCAGCCCGGGAAGACCACATCCACCCACATCAGCGTCTTCTGCACCGGTGCCCAGATGAAGATGTTGCCTCGCTCATGGTTCGGACCCGGGTACCGGAGCTGCAGGCGCTGCCCACCGATGTTGAGGCGCATCCGATCCGTGAACGTCTGGGTGGGCACCGGACGCCGGACCGGGTCGTTGCGCCGGGCCAGCGTCTCGGCCGTGTCCACGTGGCCGATGAACGTGGCGCCTGGGAACAGTACGCCGGCGGCACCGACGTGGTCCCCGTGAGTGTGGCTGTAGATGAAGTGAGTCACCGGCTTGGCGGTCACCTCGCCGATGGCGGCCGGCAACGCCGCCGCCAGCGTTGGGGGCGCGTCGACGACGATCACCCCGGAATCGGTCTCCAGGAACATGGCGATGTACGTGCCCTCGGTCACCCAATACAGCCCGGCGGCGATCTCCTCCACCAGGTAGCCCTTGTCCGGGTCGATGGGAGGTCCGAATGCGGTCGGTGGTAGTGGCGCCGGATCGCCGTCGTCCTCCGCCGCCAGTGCGGTCACCGCCCCGGGGCCGATGAGCCCGGCCGCGATGGCCACGCCACTCGCCCCCAACATCGTCCTGCGAGAAATGCGCCGTCCGATCGCCATCGCAAACTCCTTCCACGGCTCACCTAGAACCGTACGCCCGAAGCAGCAGCCTGTGGCTGCGAATGCCGGTGGACGACAGACTCGCTGCGCTGTCAGGGCGTCGGCGTCAGGCGATGGCGTGCGACCGCCTCGTAGTGGGGCAAGCACGCCGCGTACATACGCTGGAGGAACGGATCGTCGGCGATGGACACCGCATGGCTGGCCTGGTGTCGCTTCAGCCCGGTGCTCGTCGAGAGGCTGTCGTGCCACGTACCGCCATACCAGCGCACCTCTACGCGCTCACCCGGCTCCCATTCGAGCGCACCCGGAATGAATTCGATGCCGACCGCTTCGCAATACGCCTCGACCACGCCGGCCGGGTCGTCGAGGAGATCGTCGCTGTCGATCACCGGCGGCACCTCGCCGTAGCGGTCGACCACGAGGTCGAACATTCGATGCGATGCCTCGAACGATGTCTCGTCCAGCGTGAACTCCTGCCAGTGCTGGTACATCGATGCCAGCACCTTGGCGGGGTCGCGCACGAGAAACGTGTGCTGGAACTGGTCGAGGAACTCGCCGTCCGCCATGTGCATGACGTAGTTGGGAAAGTCCTTGGAGAACACCCGGCCCGCGGCTCGGACATCGAGGATCTCCTTCCAGGTGGAGGCGTAGGTGCGGTCGGGCTCCGTGGGGTTCTCGTCGGGCCGCGTCGTGCGACGATCGAGCCCGCGGTAGTACGCCGGGCCAAACGGCTCATGCAAGCAGATGTAGTCGCCCCGCATCCGCATCATCCACTCGAAAGCCGTCGATGTGGATCGGGGGGTGGCCCAGAGGACGAGGATCCGATCGTCAACCACGGGTGCCGTCCAGCAGCCGCCCGAACCCCGGCGCCGCCTCCAGGCCGAGCGTGCGCAGCGTTGCCCAGAACGTCGCACCATCGGAGGCCACCACCGGCACGCCGATCTCCTGCTCGATGCCGGCGAGCAGGCCGATGGTGCGAAATCCGGCACCGGTCTGGACGACGGCGTCCACGTCGGGCGCCCGGTGGTACATGTCGACGATGGCGGCGCGGACGATGGAATCCGGGTAGTTCCACAGCGTGGCGGATTCGATGGCCAAGGCCTCGTCGAGCGACGCCACGATCCCCTGGTCCATGATCGACCCGGAGGCGACGATCTCGAGGCCGGCTTCGGCGAGGTACCGATTGATGCCGTCGCGCCAGTCATCGCGGTAGTAGCTGTTCGCAACGGCGATGCGCTTCGCCCCGAGATGACGTAGTGCGTCCACGATGCACTGGCCCGCCATCAAGAACGGCACGCCGATGTCGGCGGTGATGTCTGCGATCTGGCGCTCGATCTCCCGGTGCGAGGTGCCGGCAGCGTGGACCCAGTTGGTACCCACTTGGACGACGATGTCACAGTTGGACTCCGCCAGCGCCTGCGCCGAACGGAGCATCTCGGGCCTGCCTTCGACCCGTTCGGTCAACTCCCACGAGTAACCGTCGAGCGACAGCACCCGCTGGATGGCACCAACGCCCTGGGGGGCCACCTTCAGGAACTCCTGGATCACGTCATCGAAGTATTTGGGCGTGGTCACGAAGCCGACGTGGGCGATGTACTTGGAGCTGAGGCGTGCAACGTC
>JBFGCM010000024.1:0-37299 GCA_041581135.1 Acidimicrobiia bacterium | reverse complement strand
GGCGCTCGATGTCGACCGCATCATCCTCGACGGCGAGGTGATCGCCTTGCGCCGCGACGGACGACCCCACCCGTTCCAGGAGACGATGGGCCGGTTCGGCACCCAGGAGTCGGATGGGTCACAGCCGTCGCTGTCGCTCCACGTGTTCGACTGCCTCCACCTCGACGGGGTCGACCTGATCGACCGCCCGTTGCGCCACCGCTGGGAAGCGCTCACCGCCCACGTGCCCGACCATCTGCTGGTCGACCGAATCGAGGCCCCGGACGTCGATACGGCGAACGACTTCTACGACTCGGTCGTCGCCCGAGGACACGAAGGGGTCGTGATCAAGTCGCTCGATGCCGCCTATGAGGCAGGGCGACGCGGCGCCTCGTGGATCAAAGTGAAGCCGTCGCAGACGCTGGACCTCGTGGTGATCGGTGTCGAGTGGGGGTCGGGTCGCCGCCAGGGTTGGCTGAGCAATCTCCACCTGGCGGCTCCGGATCCGGCGACGGGCGAGTTCGTGATGTTGGGGAAGACATTCAAGGGCATGACGGACGCGATGCTCGAATGGCAGACTGAGCGTTTTCTGGAGCTGGAGACCGGCCGGGATGGCCACGTGGTGTGGGTGCGGCCCGAGCAGGTGGTGGAGATCGCCTTCGACGGCATCCAGACCAGCACTCGCTACCCCGGCGGGATGGCACTGCGGTTCGCCCGAGTGAAGGCTTATCGGGACGACAAGACCGCCGAAGGCGCCGACACCATCGACGCGGTGCGCGCCATCTACGAGCGGCGGTGACGGCGGCGCTCAGGCGGCGTGGAGGGCGGCGATCGCCTTCGACATGTACTCGGCGAGACCCTCGCCCGCCTTGTCGATGCTCTCGGTGAAACGAGCGTCGGCCACGTACATCTGGCCCAACCCGGCATGGATCTCGGGCGTGCAGTCGTAGAACCACTCGGTGATGTGGGCGCGGTGCCGCGCTGCCACCCCCTTGGCGGCGTCGGAGTCCGCCGGCGTGCCGGACGCCATGAGGTCGAGGAAGGCCTGGTTGATGTCGTCGACCTCTGCCTTGATGCGCTGCCAGTCCGCCTTGGTGTACTGGGCAGTGCGTTGCGCCGATTGGCGGTAGGCCTCCGACTCCCCCCATCGCTGCTTCGCCTCCTCCTCGTACTCGGAGGGATCGAACCCGTCGAAGACCTCCAGCATGTCCTCGTTGCTCATCTGGATTCCTTCCTGGTCGGCCGCGAGCGCGGCATCGATGGCGGTCAGCATCGCTTGCACCCGCTCAGCCTTCTTCTCCAGCAGCAGCCGTTGCCGGGTGAGCACCACGGTCCGGTCGTAATCGCGACCCGCCATGATGTCGCCGATGTCGCCCAGGGCGAACCCGAGCTCCCGGAAGTACAACACCTCCTGGAGCCGCTGCACGTCGCCATGGCCGTACAGCCGATAGCCGCTGCCGCTGCGACGCTCTGGGGACACCAGCCCGATCTCGTCGTAGTGGTGCAGCGTACGTACGGTCACCCCGGCCATCGACGCCAGCTCACCGACGGTCACACCCTGCGCATCGCTCATGGGAGCGAGGGTACACCCTCACGTAACGTGAGGGTCAAGTCTCCCGTGGAACAAGCACGGCACCTCGATGGGTTGAGCTACCACGATGGCCATCGACACCCATCTCGTCTACGTCGGCGACCCGATGTGCTCGTGGTGCTGGGGCTTCGCCCCGGAGCTCGACACGCTGGTCCTCACCACGGGCCTGCCGGTACAGGTGATCGTGGGCGGCCTCCGCCCGGGACCCGCCGCCCAGCCACTCGACGAACGCATGCGGCGGTTTCTCCAGGGCCACTGGGATCACATCGCCGAGCTCACCGGACAGCCTTTCGATGCCCGCGGCCTGGACCGAGAGGATTGGGTCTACGACACGGAGCTTCCCGCCATCGCCGTGGCCGTGATGCGCCGCGACCTCCCCGAGCGCACCCTCGAGTTCTTCGTGACGCTCCAACGAGCGTTCTACGCCGACGCCGTCGACATCACCGACCCGGCCGTCTACGAGGACATCCTCGAGGACTTCGGCGTCGACGCCGGCGCGTTCGTGGCAGCGATGACCACCGAAGAGGCGCGTGGGCTCGCGTGGGAGGACTTCGCCTCTGCTCGACGGCTCGGCGTCACCGGGTTCCCGACGCTGTTGCTGCACCACACCGGCCGACTGTCGTTGCTGGCCGCCGGCTACCGCCCTGCCGCCGAGATCGAATCGTTCCTTGCGGCCAAAGGCATCCCCTCGGGCGTAACCTGAGGCTTCGAGAAGAGAGGGCACCATGCGTTTCGGACGACTCAAGACCACCCTGCCGAGCCCCGACGAGGCGTTGGCAGGCCGCGCCGAGCCGTTGCCCGGGATCCCCGAGCGGCATTTCGTCAACAACACTCGCATCCACCCGCCGTTCCCCGACGGTTTCGAGAAGATCGTCGTCGGGATGGGCTGCTTCTGGGGAGCGGAGCGAGTGTTCTGGCAGGCACCGGGGGTGTACACGACCGCGGCGGGCTACGGCGGCGGGTTCACCCCGAACCCGACCTACGAAGAGGTCTGCAGCGGCCGCACCGGCCACAACGAGGTCGTCCTGGCCGTCTACGACCCGGAGAAGGCCGGCTACGGCGACATGCTGCGGCTGTTCTGGGAGAACCACGACCCCACCCAGGGTATGCGCCAGGGCAACGACGTCGGCACCCAGTACCGGTCCGGGATCTACACGTTCTCGGATGTGCAGAAGGCGGAAGCCGAGGCGAGCCGCGAGCGGTACCAAAAGGAGCTGACAGCCGCCGGATACGGCGAGATCACCACCGAGATCCTCGAGGCCGGACCCTTCTACTACGCCGAGCACTACCACCAGCAGTACTTGGCGAAGAATCCCAACGGCTACTGCGGGCTCGGGGGAACGGGCGTGTCGTGCCCGGTCGGCCTCGGCACGACGTGATTCCCACCCCCCTGCCGGTGGCAACGGCAGAGGTGACCTTCGCCGCCGACCTTCCGACGGTGTGGGCCGCGGTCACCGACCTGGAGCTGATGGGCCGATACTCGCCGGAGTTCGAGGGCGGCGAATGGCTCGACCCTCCCCGGCTCGGCGCCCGCTTTCGCGGCCGCAACCGGCGTGGCGACCGGGGGTGGGAGACGGTGTCGACGGTGGTCGAGTATGACGCGCCTCATGTGTTCGCCTGGGCGGTCAACGACATCGACGACCCGGCGGCTACCTGGCGAATCGAACTCACCGTCGCCGATGGGCACACGGCGGTCACCCAGACGGCCACCCTCGGACCGGGCCCGTCGGGCCTGCGCCGCGCGATCGAGCGGTACCCCGATCGCGTCGATGAGATCGTCCGGAACCGCATCGAGGAGGTTGCCGCCAACATGCAGGCGACGCTCGAAGGGATTCGCTCCCAGCTCGAGGGCTGAGCGCTCCCTAGCTCGGCTGGCCGGCCTCGGCCTCGAGCTCGGTGCCGAGGTACCGTCCACCAAGGCCCATCAGCACCATGCCGAGCATGCCTTGGGTGGCGAGGGCCCAGCCGGTGTGGCCGATCGCGAAGCAGAAGGCGGTGCCTCCGGCGAGGACGGCACCACCCACGACGGTGCCCATGAAGCCCCACCACCGCCCGGAGAGGATGCCGGCGAGCGACACCACCAAGGCGCCGAGGAGTGCCAGGCTCAGCAACACCGTGATGGCGTCCATGGGGGCGGCCGGGTCCGCCGGCGGCGCCATCATCTCGAGACCGAAGATCGTGCCGAGCCAGGCCACGCCGGTCACGAAGGAGGGGTTCAACCCGGCGAACCTGGTCGGTTCCCGGGGAGCCGACGGTGGCTCGACGCGAGGCGGCTGCTCGGTGCGAACTCGGCGATCGAGGGTCGTCATCGTCTTCTTTCTCCTCTCGGGTCTGAGACGAGGATAGCCCGCTGCGTAAGCTGAGTGGAGCTGCGGAGGAACGCGAACCGGAGGCGCGCCGGAGCCGTACAGGTACACGACGACATGACACATCGATTGACGCGTCACGAGGACGGACGGCGGGAATGCATGCGGACCGCAGGCTGATCCAGCGATTCACCGATGGTGAGCCGGATGCGGTGCGGGAGCTGTATCGCCAGTACTCCCGACCGGTGTTCACCGTCGCGTTTCGCGCCCTCCGTGACAGAGGATTGGCAGAAGAGGCAGTGCAACAGACATTTCTCCAGGCATGGCGGGCCGCTGACCGGTTCGACACCGAGCGTGAAGTCGGCCCGTGGTTGTACACCATCGCTCGCCGAGTCGCAGTCGATCTCTACCGCCGGGAACGCCGCCATCGGGGCAATGACCCGCTGGATCGAGAAATCGCCGTGCTCCCGCCTTCCTTCGAGGGGACGTGGGCGGCGTGGGAAGTGCGGCTGGCGCTGCAACAGATGCCTGCTGCCGAACGCGACGTGATCCGATCCACGCACTTCCTCGGGTTCACCCACGAGGAGACGGCATCACGGTTGGGAATCCCCGTGGGTACGGTGAAGTCGCGATCGCATCGCGCCCATCAGCGCCTGGCGCACATGCTCGCCCACCTGGAGGAGGCATCGGCATGACGTGCTCCGACTGGCGCGCCGCCTACCTCTCCGGAGAGACCGCTACCGGCGACCACGGTCGCACCTGCGCATCGTGCCGGACGGCGATACCGGACCTCGACCAGCTCCGAAGCGAGCTCGCAGACCCTGCCACCTGGGACGAGCCGGATCCGGCCATGGAGGACCTCATGGTCGGGCTGATCGGCGCCGGAGCCCGTCGCCGGGCTCCGTCGCAACGTTGGCTCTGCGGGATCGCCGCCGTCGTGGTCGCCGCGGCGCTGGTGACCGGCGGCTGGTTGGCCCTGCGGGCATCGCCCCCGGACTGGGAGATCGCCCTTCCCGGCACCGCCGCCGCACCGGGTGCCGACGGGATCGCCAGGGGCTGGAACACCGAGGCGGGCACGAGAGTGGTGTTGGACGTGGACGGGCTGCCTCCGGCGCCTGAAGGCTACGTGTACGAGCTGTGGTTCAGCAGGGGGCCGGTGCACGTGTCCGGCGGCACGTTCAAGGAGCCGGCGAACGCAGACCTCACCATCGGGGTGAGCCGAGCTGACTTCCCCCGGGTGTGGGTGACGCTCGAAGCCATCGACGAAGACGAGAGCCTGAGCGGCGAGACGGTGCTCGACACCGAGCGTTGAGCTCAGACGTCGAAGAGCGTCCCCTGGGGATCGGGGCGCCGGTATCGCGCCACGCCGCCCCACGGGAGGTGGTCCATGAAGACCCAGCTCCGACGGTGCAGGGTGCTCGGGCCCACCGCTTGGAGGGCTGCCTTGTGGCGGGGGCACGGGTACCCCTTGTTCTCCTCGAACACGTACCACGGGAACTGACCGGCCTGCGCCCGCATCAACCGGTCCCGCGTCACCTTCGCCAAGATGCTGGCCGCCGCGATCGACAGCGACGTGGCGTCGCCGCCCACGATCCGCTGGGTTCGTCCCACGTCGACGAAGTCCCAGTTGCCGTCGATGAGCACGTGTTGCGGGGGCACGCCGAGCCGTTCGATGGCGCGCGCCGCCGCCAGCTTCTGAGCTGCGGACATGCCCAGCTCGTCACACTCCTGCTGGGTGGCGTGACCCACCGCCCAGACCTCGCACCACTCGGCCACGCGCTCGAACATGGCCTCACGCTCATCCTCGGTGAGCATCTTCGAATCACGGATCTTGTAGATGCGTCGGTCCTTCGGCACCACGGCGGCGCCGACGCTGATAGGCCCGGCCCAAGCTCCTCGACCCACCTCGTCGACGCCGATCACATAGTCCACACCCGCGGACCAGAGGTCGCGCTCGACGCGCAGCGACGGCGACTTGCGCTTGATGGCCCTGCGCAGCTTGGGCACGGTGGTGGTCACCGCGTCACCATACCGAGAGGAGCCACCACAGGCATGGTTCTGGCCGGCCCATGAACACTCGCTAGTTGAGGGACTCGTGATCGGGGTAGTTGGCGTACCAGCTCAACCTCCCGGGTTGCCGCCGCAGCACGGTACGCCACAGCTCCTCCGGGCTGGGAGTGAACGGATCGTCCGGCTCCGAATCGACCACGAACCAGCCGGCCGCATCGATCTCTGCCTCGAGCTGCTCGGGCTCCCACCCGGCGTAGCCGGCGAACACCCGAATGCGCTCCCCTTCCGGCAGCGGCACACCGAAGTCCACCAGTGCCGCCTCGTTGTTGCGCCTTGCCAGAGCGATGCCGGCCTCACGCTGCACCGGACCACCCTCGAAGACGACTTCGGGGTGGTACAGCGCATCCTTCCACTCCGGCAGCACCTCCGCTGCTTCCAGGTCCGTTGGCCGGTTGAGGATGAGACCCATGGCCCCGTCGGCGTCGTGCTCGAGGATGTACACCACCGAGCGCCAGAAGTTCTCGTCGAGAAGGCCGGGAGTCGCCACGAGAAGCCGGTGGGCTAGCTGCACCCTGTCATCTTGCCAGCCGGAACCATCTCCGTCGCTCCGATCACACGTCGGGGAGGCGCGCCGCCCTGCCGCTGAGCACGGCGGCGGCCGCCACGGCCGCTACCAGCACCACCGCCGCAGCGGTGAAGGTCTCGGCGAGCGCTGCCGTGGTGAGCTCGGTCTGGGCGATCCGAGCGGCCGCTTCGTACTCCGGTGAGCCGATGGGCGGAAGTACGATCTCGCCACGCAAGACGTTGAACCGGTGCAGGCCCCACGCGGTCAGCGCCGCCAACCCCACCGCCAAGCCCATGAGGCGCAGGACGATGACCGCTGCTGCGGCGGCGCCCCTTCGCTCAGGGAGGGCCGTATCGATGACCGAGGTCGTGGTCGGAGCGGTTGCGATGCCGATGCCGGTCCCGATCAGCGCCAGCTGCCACGCCATCGTGAGGTACGCGGTATCGGCCGACCACTGGGCGCCGATGGCCACGTAGCCGGCGATGGCCAGCCCCACGCCGACGAGGGTGGGCCCCCGATAGCGCCACGTGGTGGTCGCCCGCCCGCCGGCGAGCGCACCTGCGGCCATGGTCAGGGTGAGCGAGGTGAGCACCCAACCAGAGATGACGGCCGAGCGCTCCAAGTCGACCTCCACGACGTTCACGAACAACGGCACATCGACGACGGCCACCACCAATGCGGCACCGAGCAGGAAGTTGACGACGAGCCCGCCGGCACTGTCGCGGCTCCGGAGAAACGAGCGGTCGAACACCGGCTCGGGGGCGCGACGTTCGCTCCACACGAAGACCCCGATGGCACCGGCTCCGATCACGTAGAGCCACCAGGGCGTGGTGCCGGTGGCGCCGGTGAGCTCTTCCAGGCCGGTGACCGTCTGGATGCGGGCGCTGTTGAGGAAGGCGGCGCTGAACGCCACCAGACCGACGGCGAGCGCGCCCGCTCCGACGAAATCGAACCGCTTGTGGATGGCCGGTCGCTCCAGGCGGCCCAGCACTCGCCACGCCACCACCATGCCGGCGATGGCAAGCGGGATGTTGAGGTAGAACTGCCACTCCCACGACAGGAATCGCACGAGCATCGCTCCGTACAGCGGCCCCCACACCCAACCCAGGGAGTCGATGGCCGTGAGGGTGCCGAGCGCGGCACCGCGCTTTCCCACGGGATAGATGTCGCCCACCACGGCGAGGGACACGGGGACGAGGGCGCCGCCGCCGATGGCACTGATCACACGTCCGGCGAGGAACCAGCCGAACGTGTCGGCGAGCGGTATCCACACCGATCCCACGAGAAAGACAGCGAGTGCCCCGACGAACACGGCACGGCGTCCCACGACATCGCTGAGCCGGCCGGCGATGGGCATCACGGCGACGTAGGCGATGAGGTACGCGTTGACGATCCAGGCGGCGCGATCCAGGCCGTCGGGCAGGGGTATGCCGAGGTCGCCGATGATGGGCCGCAGCATGGTGGAGACCACGGTGAGGTCGTCGGCGGCCACGAAGACGCCAAACCCGACGATGGCGAGGATGGCAGCCGGCCGTACAGCGCGATCAGCCGACGTTTGGCGCATCGATCTCGAATGTCGACCCGAATTCTGCGAACGTGAGCTCCCACATGGTCTCCGCTCCCGGTGGTCCCGAGGTGAAGGACGCGCGGCGCACCGTGAGGTCGTCGACCGCGATCCACAGATCGAGCTCGACAGACTCGTCGGCGACCAAACCCGACGTCACCACCTCGAGCCGCTCCGCCGCCGCCGTGCCCCTCACGTGATAGACCGAGGCCCCTTCGAGCTCTTCGATGCCCACGATCTCGGCGTCGGCGAGGTCTCGCGTGAACAGCGGACGCCAACCGAGCTCCGGGTCGAAGAGCGCCGTGGGGTCGAACGACACCTCGGGGGGCAGCTCGGCCCAGCGACCAGAAACCGGGTCCGTGAGCCAGGTGACACCGTCGATGGCCACTGCGCCGACCTGGAGCGTGATGCCGGCGGCACTGACATCGACGAGGGCGTCGGCCGACGCCGGCGCCGCGTAGCGGCCGGTGGCGCTGGAGAACGCGAGCAGACCGGCGCTGTCGATGTACACCTCGGCGCCCTGGCGAGCCAGAACGAAGGTAGCCCCGCTGGTGTCGTGCATCGCATCCGCGGAGCCCGCCAAGACCTCCTCCGCAGTCAGCTCCAACGCATCCGTATCAGCATCACCGTCGCCACAGGCGCCGAGCGCCACGGTCGCGAGCATCGCGGCCAACAGAATGGAGACACGAGGACGGTTCACTCCACGGAACGTTACCCGCCACCGGGGACAGCACCGGGGCTCTCGCCGGCGACAGCGGACGTCGCTCACTCCCAGTTCTCGGAGCGCTTCTTGGAAGGCTGCACGCGGGGCGGCTCCCCCGGCATCTTCGGATAGTGCGGTGGCCACGGGGCATCGCCATGACCTTCTTCCTCGTGTGCGGCCACCAACTCCATCGCACTCTCCAGCCGGCACGCCGCCTCGTCCATGCCCGCCGTCAGGTCCCCGACCTCTTCCCAGCGCTCTTTGAACGACAAGAGGGTGAATCGTGCCGGATGCACGTCCGGCAGCTCGTCCCAGCGGAAGGGGGTTGACACGAATCCGGTGTGACGTACCGAGTAGGCGCTGGCGATGGTCTTGTCCAAGGCGTTCTGGTTGTAGTCGATGAACACGCCATCGCGCTCTTCCTTCCACCATGCCGTCGTCGCCAACTCGTGGCGGCGCTCCAGCTCGCGGGCGAGCGCCAGACCGGCGCGCCGCACCTGGTGGAAGTCCCACTCCCGCTGCAACCGCACGTAGATGTGAATCCCGCGGTTGCCCGAGGTCTTCGGCCACCCCACGAGGTCATGGTCGTCGAGCAGCTCTTTGGCCGCCGCGGCGACGCTGCGTGCAGCCTCGAAGTCGTAGTTCGCGGTGGGATCCAGATCGAGCCGCAGCTCGTCGGGATGGTCCAGGTCGTCGGCCCGGGCGTTCCAGGGGTTCAGGTCCAGGCAGTTCATCTGCGCCATCCAGATGACATCGGTGTGGGTGAGCGGAGCGAACATCCGACCCGGACGGGCCGAGGGGAAGGTCACGTCCACGAGGTTGCTCGCCCGCTGCGGCCGCTTCACGAAGATGGGGCTCTCGGTGACGCCGCCGTTCCATCGCTTGAGGAGCGTGGGCCGGTTGTAGACATTGCGCAGCGCCCCGTCCACGCACATCAAATAGTGCTCCACGACGTCGAGCTTGGTCCACCCACGGTCGGGAAACATGACCTTGTCCGGGCTGGAGATGCGGAACTCCTGCCCATCGACCTCGACGTAGGTCTCGTTCATCCCGTCACCGGTAGGTGTCGATGGGCGGGCACTCACACACGACGTTGCGGTCGCCGTAGCGGTTGTCGATGCGGCTGACCGGGGGCCAGTACTTGCTGGCACGCGAGTTCGAGCCGGGGTACACCGCCTGCTCCCGGGTGTAGGGGCGATCCCAGTCGCCACCCAGGACGTCCTCAGCGGTGTGCGGCGCGTGATGCAGCGCGCTGTGTTCGTACTCCACCTCGCCGGCGGCGATGGCATCGGCCTCGGCCCTGATGGCGATCATGGCGTCGCAGAAGCGGTCCAGTTCGGCCCGGGACTCCGACTCGGTGGGCTCAACCATCAGGGTTCCCGGCACCGGAAACGACATGGTCGGCGCGTGAAATCCGAAGTCGATGAGGCGCTTGGCCACGTCGTCGACGGTCACGCCGGTTTCCTCCCGCATCGGCCGCAAATCGAGGATGCACTCGTGAGCCACCCATCCGTTGAGGCCGGTGTACAAGATCGGATAGTGGTCGGCGAGCCGCTTGGCGATGTAGTTGGCGCTCAGGATCGCCACCTCCGTGGCCCGGGTCAGGCCGGAGCCGCCCATCAGCGCGATGTAGGCCCATGAGATGGGCAGGATCCCGGCGGAGCCCCAGGGGGCGGCGGCAACCGGACCGGGTCCGGTCACCGGGCCTGCTTCGGGCACCACGGGATGGTTGGGCAGGAACGGCGCCAGGTGTGCGGCGACCCCGATCGGTCCGACCCCGGGCCCCCCGCCGCCGTGAGGAATCGTGAAGGTCTTGTGCAGGTTCAGGTGCGACACGTCCGACCCGAACTCCCCCGGCTTGGCAACCCCGACCATGGCATTGAGGTTGGCCCCATCGAGGTACACCTGCCCACCGAAGTCGTGGATGGTCTTGCAGATCTCCCGCACCTCGGATTCGAACACGCCGTGGGTGGAGGGGTACGTGATCATCAGTGCCGCCAGCCGGTCGGCATGCGCGGACGCCTTCGCTCGCAGGTCCTCGAGGTCGACGTTGCCGTGGTCGTCGGTTTCCACCACGACCACCCGCATACCGGCCATCGTGGCGCTGGCCGGGTTGGTGCCGTGGGCCGACGAAGGGATGAGGCACACGTCGCGGTGGTCGTCGCCCCGGCTCTTGTGGTAGCTGCGGATGGCGAGCAGGCCGGCGAACTCGCCCTGAGCGCCCGAGTTCGGCTGGAGCGACACCGCGGCATACCCGGTGATCTCGGCCAGCATCTGTTCCAGCTCGGCGATGAGCACCCGATAGCCGGCGGCCTGATCGGCCGGGGCGAACGGGTGCAGGTGGGCGAACTCCCGCCACGTGATCGGGAGCATCTCCGAGGTGGCGTTGAGCTTCATCGTGCATGAGCCCAGCGGGATCATGGCTCGGTCGAGTGCGATGTCCTTGTCGGCCAGCCGTCGCATGTATCGCAACATCTCGGTCTCCGACCGATATCGGTGGAACACGGGATGGGTGAGGTAGGGCGTGGTGCGCTGCAGCCCCTCCGGTACCGGCGACGTCGCCGTGCTGTTGTCGTCGAGCGGCACTCCGGCCACCCCGAACGCCCGCCACAAGGCGATCAGGTCCGAGCGGCTGGTGGTCTCGTCGAACGCCACCGACACATGGTCTCGGTCGACGACGCGCACGTTGATCCGCTCCACTCGGGCCGCCGCTTGTACTGCCACCGCCCGGGTGGGAACGGTCACGGTGACCGTGTCGAAGAACGGCCGGCTGTCGACGGCTACGCCCCCGGCCTCGAGTCCCTCGGCGAACAGTGAGGCGTAGAGATGCACGCGTCCGGCGATGGTGCGCAGCCCCTCGGGACCGTGGTAGACCGCATACATCCCGGCGATCACGGCGAGCAGCACCTGGGCGGTACAGATGTTCGACGTGGCCTTCTCCCGCCGGATGTGCTGCTCCCGGGTCTGGAGCGCAAGGCGCAACGCCATGCGGCCGTGGGCATCCACCGACACGCCGACGAGGCGCCCCGGCAGTGACCGCTGGTACTCCTCCCGACACGCCATGTAGGCGGCGTGCGGGCCACCGTATCCCATCGGGACGCCGAACCGCTGTGACGAGCCCACGACGATGTCAGCGCCGATCTCCCCGGGCGGGCGGAGCAGCGTCAATGCCAGCGGGTCGGCGCTGAACACGGCGAGTGCTCCGTGCTCGTGGAGGCCGGCGACGAGCGGCTCGTGGTCGTGCACCGCTCCGCTGCTGCCCGGATACTGGAACAACGCGGCGTACACGCCCGTGGCGTCCAGATCTTCGAAGGGATCGCCTACCTGCACCTCGATGCCCAGTGGCTCGGCCCGGGTCTGGATCACCGCCACGGTTTGCGGGTGGCAATCCACATCCACGAAGAACACGTTCGGCTCGGCCGACGACAGGCGACGGGCCATGGTCATGGCCTCGGCGGCGGCCGTGCCCTCGTCGAGCAGTGAGGCGTTGGCCATGTCCATCGCGGTCAGGTCACTGACCATGGTCTGGAAGTTGAGCAGGGCCTCGAGTCGCCCCTGCGAGATCTCAGGTTGATAAGGGGTGTACGCGGTGTACCACGCCGGATTCTCCAAGATGTTGCGGAGGATCACGGGGGGCGTGACGGTGCCGTAGTAGCCCATCCCGATCATGGAGCGGTAGACATCGTTGGCGCCGGCGATCTCCCGCAGCCGCCGCAGCAGCATGCGCTCGGTCATCGGAGGCGCCAGCGCCAGCTCATCGTCGAGGCGGATGGCACCGGGAACCGCCTCGTCGAGGAGGCGGGACATCGAATCAACGCCGAGTTCGGCGAGCATCGCCTCGATCTGGACCGCGCCTGGTCCGATGTGGCGGCGCACGAAATCCTCGGTCTGCTCCAACTGCGCCAGGGTCTGCATGGTTCTCCTCCGACAGACGCGTCAACCGCTCGCCCCGTCTGTCGTGGAACCTGAGAGTTTGGCCGGACCGGACCGGCTTACCCCTTCGGTGGGGTCACGAGGACCCGCTCTCCAGAGACGTCTCCACCTGCGGTCCTGGTGCCTGAGAGATTCCCGAGGCGGTTGCTCCTTCGGCGGCGTGCCGGCCGGGCACGCACTCTCCCACAGGTTTCGCCGACCCCTCCACTGTAGTGGTGCGTCTTGACCGAGACCGGCTTCAGCGCATGGGCAGCCGATCATCGGCCGGCTGCTCGTCGATCCATGGCCGTAGCCACGCCAGCACGGGATCGTCGGTGAACCGCCATATCCGCTGATCGCCGGCCATCACGTTGAGGTAGTACATCGAGAACCCGGGGAGCGCCACCGCCGGCCCGTGGTAGCCCCGCGGCACCAGAAACACGTCACCGTCACGAATGGTCACCGTCTCGTCGAACTCGCCGTCTGCGACGTAGCCCTTGAACAGGCCGAGTCCACCATCACCTTCGATCCTGAAGTAGTAGATCTCCTCCAGCTCGGTCTCGTGCTCGGTGTGCTCGTCGTGTTTGTGAGGCGGGAACGACGACGTGTTGCCGTGCGGCGTGATCACTTCGACGGCGATCAGGGTGTCCGCCTCGAACGCCTCCACACTCATGAAGTTGTTGATCTGCCGAGTGGCGCGACCACCGCCACGCACTTCCACTTCCACGGCGGCCGCGGGCACGTAGGCGGGGTCCCGGCGGGTCGTGGCCCGCGCCCGGCACAACGCAACCTCCAGACCGCCGGCGCCAGCGGTGATGCGCATCTCGCTGTCCATGGGGACGTACGCGAAGTCGGTGACCTCACGGAAGATGTCAGTTCGACCAGCCAGTTCGAAGCGGTCGCCATCGACCTCCACGACGGCCGAGCCATACATGGGCAGCACGGCAGTCTCCATGTCGGCCGTTGCCAGCTCTTTCACGTCGCCGGCACCCAACGTGAGCACGGCCAGTCCGGAGTACTCCCAGCCTGCGGTCGCCGGGTCCACCCACAGATCGAAACCGTCGTGCCGCAGCGAACCTGCGGAGTGGTAGAGCTGCGCCATGGGTCCTCTCTCTCGCGTTGCCGACCGCATTCAAGCCGAGGCGGCGCCGGCTCAATACGAGTGGTACCAGCCGTCGCCCACGGCGGACATCTCGTGCCGAGCCGCCCAATCCCTGCAGTGCGCGGTGGCGACTTCCACGAGCCGGGCGAACCGCGGACGGCAGATCTCTGCGATCACGTCCTGGCGTCGTTCCGGCTGCACCTCCACCGCCTCGCGCCACAACGCACGCCCCACCATGAAGCCGGATGCTCCGGCATCACCGGCGATCTCGACTTGCTCGAGAAACAGGTCGAACGGATCGCCGCCGGACAACAACGCCCACGGCACCGGCGAAGCGGCGTTCAGCTCCTCGCAGGCGTCCTGCCACACGGTGCGATCCGACTCGTGGTTGGTGTCCACCGGGAACTGCACCTTGAGCACGTCAGGACCGAGGGCTCCCAAACGGCTCACCGTGTCGATCACCACCCGGCGGCGCGTGGCGGCGAACTCGGCTGAACCGGTGTCCATACCGGCGACGACGGAGTAGGCAAGCGGTTCCAGGAACAGTGGGATGTCGTGGCGGGCGCACTCGGCGATCACCTCGGAGATCAGTGCATCCTGGCGGTCGGTGACCTCTCCCCCCTCCGGGTGGTACAGCACGAGAAGCTTGATCCCGCTGGCGCCGGTCCGCTTTGCCTTCTCCACTCCCCAGCCCTCCAACAGGCTGGTCATGCGCGACGTCGGGTCGCCGAGGTAACCCTGGGCCTCGATCGCAGCGAGGAACCCGATCGCACCCGGAAGCACGCGTGCTGCGGCGGCGTGGGGAATCGAATACTCGGGCTCCAGCATCACCCCGGTGGCGTCACCGGCGAGTCCTCCGATGAGATCCAGCTTGAGGTGGGTCAGCGCGTCGGACGTGACGCCGGCGGGGTCGGAAGGCGCCATGACCGCTCGTAATGAATCTCGGTGGTCGACGGCCAGGATCGTGAAGATGCCCTCCGGCGATGACGTCGTGGCCAGGCCCCGCAGCTTGCCCGGTGTGAGCACGGCCACTCACATGCCTCCGTGCTCGTCGATGAAGCGTTCCACCTCCGCCTCGGTGGGGAGCGCCACGGAACAACCGTGCCGGGTGACCTCGATGGCGCCGCACGCGTTGGCAAAGCGGGCAGCGTTGTACCAGTCCCAGCCGCCGAGCCGCTTGGCGATGAGGCCGCTGGCGAACGCGTCGCCTGCTCCCACCGTGTTGACCACGTCCACCGTGAATCCGGGCACCTCCATCCATTCACCCTCGGAGACGATCGAGACGCCGACGGGGCCCCGTTTGAGCACGGCGTGCATCCCGGGGTGATCGGCGACGAGGCGTCGCACCAGGTCCGCGACCTGGTCCTTGGCCTCGTCGGGAAGCGGGGTGCCGTCCATTGCCGCCGTCGGATCTTCGGTGAGGAGCGCGTAGCACTCCTCCTCGGTGCCGATCACGACGTCGACGTGAGCCAGCACCGGCCGCAGGGTCGCACCGAACGAACCGGGCTCAGGCCATTCCGTGGGACGAAGGTCGAGATCCATGAAGGTGGTCATGCCACGCGAGGCCTCGGCCAGGTGCCGACACGCGTCCGCGCACGTGCCACGACTGAAGGCGTTGCCGGAGAGGAGCAGAGCGGCGGAGTCGGCCAACGGCAGGGCGGCTGCGTCGTCCACGGTGAGGTGGATGTCGGCAGGGTCCTCCCGATAGAAGGACAACGGGAAGTGATCCGGCGGCTCCACCCCCAAGAGCGCCAGCGACGTGAGCTTGCCCGACTTGCGCACCACGTGGTCGGTGACCACGTTCTCGTCGTTGAGGTAGCGCAGCACGAAGTCGCCGACGCGATCGTCCCCGATTCCGGTGAAGGCGATGGATCGCAAACCGAGCCGCGAGGTACCGATGGCGATGTTCGTGGGGCTTCCCCCCACCATGGCATCGAAGCCCTGGATCCGCTCGAACGGAACACCGACCTGCTGGGAGAACAGATCCATGTTCACCCGGCCCACGGTGATGAGGTCGTAGGTCATCTGGGCGTGTCCTCCTCTCGCGGCACGGGCTGGACGCCGGCGCCGGGTACGGATTGGTCGAAATGCATCTCGCCCCCGGTCATCAATCCCGAATCGTCCGAGGCGAGAAACGAGATGGCCCCGGCCAGCTCGTCGGGCTTGATGAGGCGTCCGAACGGCTGGGCGGCCTCGGCGCGGGCCAGCCAGTCGTCCCCGCCGCCGTGATACCGCCGCTGGATGCCGTCCTCCCCCGGCGTGTCGATCCATCCGGGGCTGATGACGTTGACGCGAATCCGATCCCACGCCACCGAGTAGGCCACGTTCTTCGAGACCGCCACCAGGGCCGCCTTGGAAGCCGCATAGGGGGCCAGGAAGGGCATGCTGCCGGTGGCTGCCACCGACGCCACGTTGACGATGGCACCCGGAATCCCTTCGCGACGCATGATGGCGATGGTGTCCTGCATGAGGACGAAGGGAGCCCGGGCGTTCACGGCCATCAGCCGGTCCCAGAGCTCCACGGTGGTGTCGACGATGGTGCCGCGATCGGAGAGGCCGGCGGCGTTGACGAGCACGTCGATGCGCCCGAACTCGGTGTCGGCGGCGGCCACGAGTTGCCGGCAACTGTCGGCGTCGCCGAGCTCCACCGACACGAAGCGGGCCGCAACTCCAAGCGTCCGGAGGTCTGCGGCGACCGCCTCCCCCCGCTCGGCGTTGCGCCCGCTCACCACGACCCCGGTGGCGCCCTCGGCGGCGAAGCGCCGCGCCACGGCCTCCCCGATCCCCTGGGTGCTCCCGGTGACCAGGCACACCTTGCCGGCGAAACGGTCCCGGCTCACAGCGGCGGCACCTTTTCGAAGGGCTGTCCCAGTGCCTCCGGGCTCAAGGCGGTGTAGCCGCCATCGATCGCCAGGTCCGTACCCATCACGAACGAAGCCTGGTCGGAGAGCAGCCAGTGGATCCCGGCGGCGATCTCCTCCGGGTGGGCCATACGACCCGCCGTCTGGAACTCGGCGGCGAACTCGTCGGCCCGCTCCCGGGTGCCGTAGCGGCCCTCGAGGTTGCGGCTCCATGTCCACCCCGGCGACACGCTGTTGACCCGGATGCCCCGTGGCGCCAGCTGAGTCCCTCCGGTCTTGGCGAGCATGTGCAGGGCCGCCTTGGTGACGCTGTACACCATCCGCTTGGGTTGGGCGCGGTGCCCGCTCACCGACGCCACATACACCACTGCCCCACCGGCCGGCATGTGGGGCACGACCTTCTGGGTGAGCACTGCGGCCGACACCACGTTGAGGTCGATGGCTCGGAGCCAGTCTGTCCGGGTCGTGTCGTAGAGATCGTCGTCGAAGGTCACTGCAGCGGTCACCAGTCCGTCGATCGCGCCGTTGGATTCCACCGCCTCGGCGACGATCTCGTCGAGGAACGCATCGTCGGTGACATCGCCCACCAGATAGCGGCCGCGGTCACCGATACGCGACTCGATCTCACCGCGCACGCTCTCGTTCCGGTCGGCGAGGACCACGTACCCGCCGGCCTCGATGAGCCGCGAGGCGAGCGCCAGCGAGATCAGCGAGGCGCCCCCCGTGATGAGCGTGACGCTCACACGCCCACCCGCTGGTGCTTCTTCTCGGCCTCCCATTCGGCGCGGGCGACACGCACCTGCTCCCGATCACTGACCTCGGGTATGCCGACCTCCCACCAGGCTCCACCTTCGGTCCACGTGTACTCGTCGATGTCCATGACGATGGCGTAGCTGCGGTCGGCCGCCTTGGCGCGCTCCCAGGCCGCGGAAAGATCGTCGAGCGACTCGACGCGCTCGGCGATCGCACCCATCGCCTCGAGGTGCTTGACGAAGTCGACGTGGAAGTAGCGCTCGTGCCGGGCGGTGCGTAGGAGGTTGTTGAACTCGGCCCCACCCGTGTTCACTTGGAGCCGGTTGATGACCGCAAAGCCGCCGTTGTCGAGGACCATGAAGATGACCTTGTGCCCGGTCATGACCGTGGAGTAGACGTCGGAGTTCATCATGAGGTATGACCCGTCGCCCACCCATGCGATCACGTCGCCGTCACCCCGTGCCATCTTGGCGCCCCAGGCACCGGCGACCTCGTAGCCCATCGTGGAGTATCCGTACTCGCTGTCGAACGACCCGACCGATTTCGATCGCCAGCCCATCGTCAGTTCACCGGGAAGCCCCCCGGCGGCGGACAGGCAGTAGTCGTCGTCCTCGCACAATTCGTTGACCGCCTGGATCACCTGGGCATACGCCGGCGCGCCATCGGTCTCGCGCTCCTTCCACGAGTCGAGGTAGGCGTGCCAGTCGGCGATCCGCTCTCGGCTGAACTGGAGCCACGATGCCGGTGCCCGGTACTCGCCGACGGCGGCGCCGAGCTGCTCGACGG
The DNA here is from genome assembly GCA_041581135.1 of Acidimicrobiia bacterium. GTDB lineage: Bacteria > Actinomycetota > Acidimicrobiia > Spongiisociales > UBA5794 > JBFGCM01. The sequence continues at coordinate 19,167 of JBFGCM010000024.1, read as the reverse complement.
CGACCTTGGCGTCACCGATGACCGGCATCGCCTGCTGCTTGTGAGCATCCCAGCGAGCCGTGTTGATTGCGACGAACTGCACGTGGGGGTTCTTGAAGACCGCCCACGACCCGGTGGTGAAGTCCTGTAGGCGCGTCCCGACCGCGAGCACCACGTCGGCGTCCTCCGCTACGGCGTTGGCGGCCGCCGAGCCGGTGACGCCGATGGGCCCTGCGTAGTTGGGATGGTCGGCGGTCAGCGTCGCCTTGCCGGCAACCGTCTCCACCACGGGAATGCCGTGGGTCTCTGCGAACGCGGTCACTGCGTCGACCGCGCCGGAGTAGTGCACCCCACCTCCGGCGATGATGAGCGGGCGCTTGGCATCCGCCAAAGCGCCGGCGGCGGCGGTGATGTCGCGGGGATCGGGACCGGGCCGTCGGATGTAGTGCACTCGGGGCTCGAAGAACTCCGCCGGGTAGTCGTACGCCTCGGCCTGGATGTCCTGGGGAAGCGCGAAGAAGGCCGGTCCTCGGGTGGCAGGGTCCAGCATCACCGCCACCGCCTGCGGCAGCGACTGGATCACCTGCTCGGGTCGGCTGATCCGGTCCCAGTAGCGACTGACCGGCTTGAAGGTGTCGGTGACGGTCACCGTGGGATCCCCGAACACCTCGACCTGCTGGAGCACGGGATCGACGATGCGGTGCTGGAAGGTGTCGCCGGACATGAGCAGCAGCGGCAACCGGTTGGCGTGGGCCACTGCGGCGGCGGTGACCATGTTGGTGCAGCCGGGCCCGATCGACGAGGTGGCGATCATGATGCGCCGCCCCCGCATCGCTTTGGCGTAGGCGACCGCCGCCAGCGCCATCGACTGCTCGTTGTGACCCCGCCACAGCGGCAGCTGGTCCTGGACCGGCTCCAACGCCTCGGCCAGGCAGGTGACGTTGCCGTGCCCGAAGATGCCAAAGGCACCGGCGAACAGGGAGACCTCCTCGCCGTCGACCACGGTACGCTGCGCGGTGAGCCATCGGACGATGGCCTGGGCGGTCGTCAGCCGAATGGTTTGCATGCGATTCCCTCCTCAGTTCCGCGCCTGGGCCATGAATGCGTCGGTGGCACTCTTGAGCAGGCCCTCGACGCCCGCGGTGAAGTATCTGGCGCCCTTCGCCTTCCACTCCACGACCAGCTCGGCGGTGGCCGTGAAGATGCCGAGGGTCTTGTCCGACGGCACGACGGCGGCGGCGACTTTGTCCATCGCCTCCAGCACCACCGGGTGGGTCTTGTCGCCGGGGTGGCCGAGTGAATGTGACAGGTCGGTCGGGCCGATGAACAAGACGTCGATGCCGTCCACATCCAGGTAGTCGTCGATGGCGTCAACGGCGGTGCCGGTCTCGATGTGGATGATCACCATCGTCTCGGCATTGGCTCGAGCGGTGGTGTCGGCGGTGGCGGCGAAGTCGATCGAGCGGTTGCCGGCGAGACCCCGCAGACCACGCGGTCCGTACTTCACCGACTGCACGGCTCGTTCGGCCTCTTCGGCCGAGTTCACCCACGGCACATGCACGCCATGGGCACCGGCGTCCAGCGCCCGCAGAATGGCCGATGGCTCATTCGTGTTGACCCGAGCGATGGGAGTGACGCCGCGCAGCTCGAGGGCGCGCGCCCCGTTGGCGAACTCGGCGGGACCGTACAGACCGTGCTCGCCGTCCATCACCACGAAGTCCCAATCCGACATGGCCATGAACTCGGTGAAGCCCGGGTCCGTGGATTTGTTGAAGCAGCCGATGACGGCTTCGCCGGCCGCCAGCTTCGCCTTGGTGCGGTTGGTGATCATGCCGGCCTTTCAGTCGATGCGGAGGCTCACGACGTCCTCCCACTGCTCGGATTCCCACGACCGCACCATGGCTGCGGCCACGCTGGCGTTGGCCAGCGCGTCCTCGAACCCGGGACGGTGGGGACGTTCCTCCTCCACCGCCAGCAAGAACTCGAGGGCCTCGATGGTCTTCAGGTCCTCGTAGCCGATGGAGTTGCCACCACCGGGCACGATGCTGGCCTGACGCCCGAAGTCCCCGCCCCCCAGCACCTCGATGAATCCGTCGACGGGTTGCTCCTCGGGCAGGTACAGCTTGAGCTGGTTGAGCTTCTCATGGTCCCAAGCGGCGGCACCCTTCGACCCGTTCAACTCGAACGCCATCTGACTCTGCGGGCCGAAGATGGACCGATCCACCTCGAGCGTGCCGCGGGTACCGCCGGCGAACTCCACGAGTGCACCCACGTAGTCCTCGTTGGTGACCTCGCCGGTCGGGTCCTCCGGGTCGCCCCGGTCATAGTGGGTACCTTCGCCAGGCTTCGGCAGCGGCCGTTGCTTCACGAAGATCTCCTTGGTCGCCACCACCCGGGTGATGGGGCCGCAGAGGAACTGGGCCATGTCGATGGCATGGGACATGATGTCCGACAGCACCCCGTAGCCCGCCCCGTCCTGGAGGAAGCGCCACGACAGCAGTCCGAGCCGGTCACGGCCGTACATCGAGAAGAACCGGCCCCGGTAGTGCGTCAGCTCGCCGAAGCGCCCCTCGTCGATGAGCTGCTTCGTGTACTGCACCAGCGGCGCCCATCGGTAGTTGTAGCCACATCCGGTGATCGCTCCGACCTTGCGGGCCGCCGCTTCGATGGCGGCAGTCGCCTGGGGATCGATCCCGACCGGCTTCTCACAGAAGATCTCTTTCCCCGCCTCGGCTGCCGCCTCGGCCAGCTGCTGGTGCATGGCGTTGGGTGCGGTGATGTCGATGACGTCGACGTCGGGGTGGTCCATGAGGAGGCGCCAGTCGTCGGTACCCATCTCGTAGCCGAAGTGCGACTGAGCGAGTTCGATGCGGTCCGGAACGCTGTCGCACACGCCGACGAGCCGCGGCCGGATGTGGGTCTCGGGGAAGTACACGGGGATGTTCCGATACGCCCTCGAGTGGGCTTGGCCCATCCAGCCGAAACCGATGAGCCCGATCCCGATCTCCATCTCCACCGCAGCCTCCTCAGGTCTCTCGGCGCTCCCAGACCTCGGGATTGATCGCGTGTGCCGGTCGGTGCCCGTCGAGCACGTCGATGACCTGCTCGAAGGCGCCAATGAAGTTAGCCCGTTTCGTCTCCGGCGTTGCGCTGGCGATGTGGGGGGTCACCACGACGTCGGTGCGGCGCAACAAGGGGTGATCGGACGGCAACGGCTCCGGCGCTGTCACATCCAGCCCCGCTCCGGCGAGATGACCGGCATCCAGGGCGTCCTGCAAGGCCTCGAGGTCCAGCAGTCCCCCCCGCGCTGTGTTGATGAGCACCGCTCCCCGACGCATCCGGGCCAGCTCGGTGGCGCCGATCATGCCTCTGGTGGTCTCCGACAGCGGCACGTGGAGCGACACCACGTCCGAGGACTCCAGCAGCTCGTCGAGCGAATCGACGCGGGGCACGGGCAGCTCACCGGTGAGGTACGGGTCGAACGCGTGGACGTGCATTCCCAGTGCCGCTGCGGCGACCGCCACTCTCCTGGCGATCCGCCCGTACCCCACCAGTCCGAGCGTCTTGCCGTCGAGCTGCATGGCATCGTGACGGCCATAGAAGTCCGTCTCACCGTCCTCGAGCCGCCGCTGAGCTTCGACGAGCCGCTTGGTCACGGCCAGCAGCAAGGCCAACGCATGCTCGGCGGTGGCCACCGTGGGGCCGTCCGGCACGTTGCACACGACGATGCCGCGCCGGGTGGCCTCGGCGACGTCGACGGCGTCGTAGCCGATGCCCGTCCGGGCTACGACGCGCAGCCGAGGGGCGTGATCGAAGAGCTCCGCACCGTACGTGAACACCGAGGCGACGGCGCCTGCGGCTGCCTCCAAACCGTGATAGGGATCGTCGGGCGTTGCCGGCCCCAGTTGCCGGCACCGACCGGCGACGAGGTCCTCCATGCCGGCGAGGACGGGGCGCTCGAACCACACCGGATGCAGCTCGGGCGCGTCGTCAGATGGCAAAACGCGGCTCCTCCACTCCCCGGCACCCGGCCTCGATCGCGAACACGCCGCCGGCATGCGCCTGGGGCACGCTCGATGGTCGCGACCCGCCGGTCGCCGAGATCGACGTCACGTACAGCATGTCGAGGTCGGGACCACCGAAGGCCGGCATCGTGGGCTTCTCCACGGGTACCTCGATGACGCGGTCGATGGTTCCGTCCGGCGCCGCCCGCAGCACCGCCCACCCGAACACGCACGCAACCCAGTAGTAGCCGTCGGCATCGGTACAAGCGCCATCCGGTCGTCCCGGCAGTTGCGTGAAGTCCAGGAACACCCGCTCGTTGCTCGCTTCTCCCGTGTCGAGGTCGTAGTCGTACTGCCACACGGTGTCATGGAGCGTGTCTGCGTAGTACATCCGGCTGCCATCGGGAGCGAATGCGAGGCCGTTGCTGACCCCCACGCCGCGGCGGACCGTGCGGATGGCACCATCGGGATCGACCCGGTGGAGCATGCCGGTGAACTGACCCTCCGCCACGTCGGCATACATGCTGCCCACCCAGAATCGGCCGGCCGGGTCACAACGACCGTCGTTGAGTCGGTTGCCGGTGCCCGCCTTCTCCACTTCCAGCCACGGAGTGAGCGATCGTGCCGCCCAGTCGTACCAGACGAGCTGATGCTCGAGCGCCACGAGAAGGCGGCCCGGCGTCGCCGTGAAGGCGAAGGACCCGGGGCGGGCCGGGAGATCGTGCTGCTCGTCCTCGCCCGACTCCGGATCGAAGGCATGCAGCGCCCGGCCTTCGATGTCGATCCAGTAGAGGCGGCCGTCGTCGGTGTTCCACACCGGGCATTCGCCCAGCTCCGCACCGACGTCCACGACACAGCGCGCCGCCACTACGCGTCCAATTCTGCGGCGAGGTCGGCCAAGTACTCGATGCTCGTCATGGCGTCGACGACGGGCCCTTCACCGACCTCGGGATCCGCGACGAGCGACACGTCCTGTTCGAGCACGTACCAGCCGCGGTAGCCCCCCGCCTCCAGGCGCCGGATCACCCCGGCGATGTCCACGTCGCCCTCCCCGACCGGCACGAACATGCCATCGATGGTCGCCTGGCGGAACGCCACCTCACCGGCGCGAACCCGGGCGGCGAACTCGCCATCGACGTCCTTGAGGTGCACGTGGTGCACGCGCTCGGTGGCCATGTCGGCGATGGCGACGGGGTCGGCGCCGGCCAGGAAGAGGTGTCCGGTGTCCAGGCAGAGGCCGACGTCGGAGGACTCGAGCAGACGCTCGACATGGTGCTGCCGCTCGATGGCCATCCCCCAGTGGGGATGCAATGCGGTGAGCAAGCCGTGTTCCTCGGCGACGCGCTGCAGCCGAGCCAGGTTGGCGAGGAATCGCTCCCACTCATCGTCGGACATGTCTACCGAGGTGTCGTAGCCGTCGTGGTGCGAAGACGGCCCCAGCACCAGGATCTTGGACCCGGCGCGCTCCAGCTGTGCGGCGGCCCGGTCAACGTACTCCAACTCCGACTCGACGCGATCGGGGCGGTACAGCAGAGCCGGGACGAAGCCTCCCACCACCCGAAGCCCATATCCTGCGACGTAGTCGACGAGCTCGTCCGGGTCGGCGGGCAGATAGCCGTCGGGACCCAGCTCGGTGGCATGGAGTCCGACGTCGCGCATCTCGGCCATCACCCGATCTCGTCCCATCAGATGACCCCAGCCCGGAGAACCGTCCACGCCCCAGGTGATGGGGGCGCCCGCGATTCTCTCCAGCAATTCACTCACGCGATCTCCTCCAGTGCCACCGTCCTGCTCTCGCGCAGCGAGAGGTCGCAGGCGGCGGCGACGCGCAGGTCCTCGTAGGCGTCGGCCGGGGTCGCCGCCGGCTCCTCATCGCCTGCCACCACGCGAAGGAAGCCCTCCAGCTCCGCTCGGTACGCGGCATCGAACCGGTCCCAGAACGTCGTGATCGGATCTGCCGGACCCGGTACGCCCGGCTCCGTCGACCGGATCGGCGAGCGCGGGCTCCAGCCGGCAGCGACACTGTCGCCCGAGCCGAACACCTCCAAGCGGACGTCGTAACCCACCGCATCGTGCCGCAGTCCCGACAGCTGCCCCAGCGTCCCTTCCGACAGCTCCACTAGCACCGCCGCCGAATCGACGTCACCGTGCTCACCGATCTCGGGGAATCCGAGCACGGCACCGACGGCGCGCACCGTCACCACTTCCTGGCCGGTCACGTATCGCACGATGTCGATGTCGTGGATGAGGCAGTCACGGAAGATGCCCCCGGAGTGCGGGATGTAGTCGAACGGAGGCGGTGCCGGGTCGTGGGTCTGGGACCGCACCAGGTAGAGCGTGCCGAGCTCCCCTGCCACCACGCGATCTCGGATGGCCCTGATGGCGGGGTCGTAACGCCGCTGGAACCCCATCTGCACCGTCACCCCGGCGGCATCCAGGGCGGCAACTACGCCACGAGTGGCCTCGAGGTCCACCGCGATGGGCTTCTCGCAGAATGCCGGCTTGCCGAGCTCGGCCACGGCGTGCAACAGCTCGGCGTGGGTGTCCGTCGAGCTCGCGATCAGGATGGCGTCGGCCCCGGCGAGCGCCGAGTCGATGTCCGTCGCCGAGGCGAGGTCGATCCCGCGGGCGACTTCGGCGGCGCGACCTTCGACGACGTCGGCCAGTAACAGCGCTCCGACCCCGGGAAGACCGGCCAGCACGCCCGCGTGGTATTCCCCGATCCGGCCGACGCCGATCACACCGATGGTGAGCCCTGCCAACGTGAACACCCCTCGCAAGTACGTGGGCGACGGACGCTAAACCGCCGCGAGAGACATCTCAACCTGGGAACAGGGGGCCGTCACCACGGCCACGTTCGGGAGACCTGGAGTGGCTCCAGGTGCCGGCAGCGCGGCCGTCACGCGCCCCATCTCCTTGAAGGCCCTTCGGCAAGCGACTATTTTCCCCTCGGCCGTTGGAGCAGGTCCTCAACTGGAGGATACGAAGGGTCCCGAGGAGTGACCCACCACGGCCGGTGCGCGCACCGCCCGCATCGACCCCACACTGAAGAGGGAGACACAACGATGAAACGATTCCGGCTGGTAGCCATCCTGGCTGCCCTGATACTCGTCATCGCCGCTTGCGGCAGCGATGACGACAGCGCCGAGACCACGACGACGGGCGATGCGCCGGCGACGACGGCCGCCCCGACGGACACCGTCGACCTGGTGCAGGGGTCCGATCTCACCTTCCACATGGTGACGCACTCCGATGACGGGACATTCTGGTCCGTCGTCAAGAAGGGCATGGAGGACGCATGTGCGGCCCTCGCCGTGAACTGCGTGTGGAGCCCGTCCTTCAACGATCCGTCCAAGCAGGTGTCCGACATCGAGGCCGCCATCGCCGCCGGCAGCAACGGGATCGGCGTCTCACTCGCCAACCCCGAGGCCGTCGTGCCCGCTGCAACCGCGGCCGTGCAGGCCGGCATCCCGGTGGTCACGCTCAACTCGGGCGTGAACGACTACCAGGCGATCGGCGCCATCACGCACATCGGCCAGACCGAGGTCGCCGCCGGCAACGGCGCCGGGCTCCGGTTCAACGAGCTTGGTGCGACCAAGTTGCTCTGCGCCCAGCAGGAACAGGGCAACGTCGGTCTCGAGGAACGCTGTCAGGGAGCCGAGGAGACCTTCAACGGGGAAGTCGTGACGCGCTTCGTCGGTCCTGACACGAACCCCGAGGACCAGATCAACACCATCCTCGCCGAGCTGCAGGCCGATCCTGATATCAATGGCGTGTTCGGCGTCGGTCCGATCGTGGCCTTCCGTGCCGTGGACGCCTGCTCGCAGGCCGGCCGGGACTGCTTCATCGGCGGTGTGGACAACTCCGAGGACGTGACCGCCGCCATCGAGGCGGGTGACATCAACTTCACCATCGACCAGCAGCAGTACCTGCAGGGATATGCGACCATCGTGACCCTGTACCTGAACAATGTGAACCTGAACACCCTCGGTGGTGGGTTCCCGATCCTGACCGGTCCGGGATTCGTCGACACCGACAACATCGCCGAGATCAAGGCGCTCGTGGAGGCGGGCACTCGGTAGGTCACAACATCGCATCATGCGTTCCACAGGGGCCGGCCTAGCCGGCCCCTGTGGCGTTTGCGGGTTCACGCGGCGGCTCCCAGCAATGTGAGAAGCCTCGCAATAGACTCGCCCGGTCCGGCGAAGAGGAGGAGCGATGGACAGACGCGGTGTGGCGGACCACGGCGAGGGACGGGAGCAGTGACTACCGCAACCCTCGAACCCGCAGAGGCGGCGCCGGCGGCCGACGAACGCCTCGCCTACCGAGGCCCCATCCAGCGCCTCCTCATCCGCCCCGAGATCGGAGCGCTCATCGGTGCAGCCGTCATCTGGGCGTTCTTCTGGGCGGTGACCGACGTCTTCGGAACGACTGCAGGCGTCAACAACTACCTGGACGTGTCGGCGACCCTCGGCATCATGTCGGTCGCCGTCGCCCTCCTCATGATCGGTGGCGAGTTCGACCTCTCGTCCGGCGCCATCACCGGCGCCACCGGCATGCTGGTGGTGCTCTTGGTGAAGGAAGTGGGCGAGTTCGGCGGCGCCGGATTTCCGGCCACGGTGGCGATTCCGCTCACTCTGGCGTTTGCGCTCGGCATCGGCTGGGCAAACGGCACGCTCGTCGAGAAGACGGCACTGCCGAGCTTCATCGTCACGCTGGGCACCTTCTTCATCCTGCGTGGCGCCAAGCTCGGCTTCGCCAAGCTCTTCACGGACAAGGTCATCGTCGAGGGCCTCGACGACGCACCCGACCATGGCTTCTGGGAGAACATCTTCGGAGCCGTGTGGGTCCGTAACGACCACGTGTGGGACAGTTTCCTCGGCGGGCGCAACGTCGTCTACGGAGTCCTCGTCACCGTGGGCGTCTCGCTGCTCGCAGTCGGCATCCTCGAGCTGCTGTTCCGGCGGCGAGCAACGCCCTCCTCCTCCGGCCTCACCGTCGCCCTGGTTGGTGCCGTCGGCGCCTATGGGGGCCTCATCGCCCTCACCACCACCGACGGCGCCGGGCAGAACTGGCTATGGGGAACGGTCATGGCCGTGGGCGCCTGCGTGCTGCTCTACGGGCTCGCCGCCTGGCGCTACGAGCCGCTACCCGCAGTGGGAGGCGCATTCCATCTCCAAGACCACGTGGGCCGGAACGTGGCGCTCGGCCTCGGGGCCATCGTGCTCGGCGTCGCCCTCGGGTTGGTGCTCGACGCCGAATCACAGACCGAACTCGGATTCCTGCTCACGGTGCAAGGGTTCCGGGCCATCGCCTACACCGGACTCGTCATCACCGGCTTGATTCTGTTGCTCCTTGCCGCCCGCACCGCCGGCAAGGCCTCGCCGCTCACTCAGCTGGCGATCACCACGCTGGCGGCGGTCTCGGTGGTGGCCGTTGCATTCATCGTGCAGAGCCAATCCGAGTCGCGGAAGTTCCGGGCCGAGTTCTTTGCAGTGATCGTAGGGGTTGCGGTGGTGCTCTTCATGATCGGCGTGTTGCGCGCTCGGTTCGTGGAGCGCCGCACGCCTGATGCCGCTTCGGACCGGCTGGGCCGGGTGATTGCCCTCGCCGGAATCACCATCACCTTCGTGGGTATCGCCATCAGGCTCCTGTTCGCCACGACCGTGGAAAACGAGACGATCCCGGGCGAGGTGCGCTGGCGCGTTTCGGTGCTCTACTTCCTGCTCTTCGCGGTGATCGGTAGCTACATGCTGCTGCGCACGAAGTTCGGAAGCTGGACGTTCGCCGTCGGCGGCAACAAAGATGCGTCTCGCCAAGTCGGCGTGCCGGCCGCACGAACGAAGACGATCCTCTTCATGATCGTGTCCGCGGCCGGCTGGCTGGTGGGCATGCTCATCGCCTTTCGGCTCAACTCTGTGCAGGCCAACGTCGGCGACGGGCAGGAGTTCTTCTACATCATCGCAGCCGTCGTCGGAGGCAACCTTCTCACCGGCGGCTACGGCTCGGTGCTCGGTGCCGCCATCGGCGCCATCATCATGGCGATGTCCTTCCAGGGCATCCCGTTCGCCGGGTGGAACTCCGACTGGCGATTCCTGTTTGTCGGAGCGATCCTGCTGCTGGCGGTGTTGGTGAACAACTACGTGCGGGCGAAGGCGGAGGCGGCGTCATGAGTGCACTGCTCGAACTCGAGAACATCTCCAAGTTCTATGGGAACATCATCGCCCTCACCGGTGTGACGACCTCGGTGAACGCCGGTGAGGTCACGTGCGTGCTCGGCGACAACGGCGCCGGAAAGTCGACGTTCATCAAGATCATCGCCGGCGCCCACCAACAGAGCGAGGGCACCTTGCGGGTCGAGGGCGACGAAGTGATGTTCGATTCCCCGCGCGATGCACTGGCACTGGGCATCGCCACGGTGTATCAGGATCTGGCCGTGGTGCCGCTCATGTCGGTGTGGCGCAACTTCTTCCTCGGCGCAGAGCCGACGAGAGGATGGGGTCCCTTCCAACGGCTCGACCAGGCAAAAGCTTCGTCGATCGCGAGGGAGGAGATGGCCAAGATGGGCATCGACATCCGCGACACCGAGCAGGCGGTGGGCACCCTGTCCGGTGGCGAGCGACAGTCGGTGGCCATTGCCCGCGCCGCGTACTTCGGCGCCAAGGTGCTGATCCTGGACGAGCCGACTTCTGCGCTCGGAGTGAAGCAGTCGGGTGTCGTGCTGCGGTACATCCTCGAGGCCCGCAATCGCGGCCTGGGGGTGATCTTCATCACCCACAACCCCAATCACGCGTGGCCGGTGGGCGACCGTTTCCTGATCCTCAACCGAGGCCGCTCGATGGGGAACTTCGCCAAGGAAGAGATCACCCGCGACGAGCTGATCATGATGATGGCAGGCGGCGCCGAACTCGAAGAGCTGACCAAGGAACTCGAGATGGCAGCCGCGACCGGCACCGCGGATCCTTCGCTGAAGGAGCTCGCCGAGGAGTTCGCAGAGGAATACGAGGAGTTGGAGGAGCGCACTGAGCATGATTGAGACGCGCTGATGCGCGTCTGGCTCACGGGAGGTACGGGCTTCGTCGGCTCCAACGTGGTCCACGTGGCACTCACATCCGGCCACGAGGTCCTCACCACGGTCCACTCCTTCCGGCCCGCCGGCGAGCTTCCCTATGCGATAGCGCGTGTCGACATCACGGACCCCGTGGCGGTACGCCGCAGTGTCGGGGCGTTCGCTCCCGACGTCGTCATCCACTCGGCGATCCTCAACGACTTCAAGCAGATGTATGCCGAGCGCGACCTGGCGTGGCGCTCCTATGTCGAGGCGACACGCGCTTGTGCGGACGCCGCGAACGATGCCGGTGCCGCGTTCGTCGTCGTGTCGACCGACTGGGTGTTCGACGGCACCCAGGCTCCTGCCGACGAGGACACCCCTCCCAACCCCGTCAATCTCTACGGCGTTCTCAAGATGGCCAGCGAGCTCGTCGCGGTCGAGCGGGGCGGAGCCGTGGCCCGGGTCTCCGGGGTGAATGGCCTGCACCGCGCCCGCCCCGACACGCCACGGAGCCAAGATCCGGGGTTCGGGTACTTTGCCGCTTCACTCGTCGATGCGCTGACGAGGGGTGACCGGTTCGAGGTGTGGGAGTCGCCGGACATCAACATGCGAGCAACGCCATCGCTGGCCGGCGAGAGTGCGGAGATGATGCTCCAGATCGGCGAACAGCGGCTGACCGGCATCTTCCACTGCTGCGGCGGCGAGTCCGTCAGTCGCATGGAGCTGGCCGAGCTGGCGTGCGACGTGTTCGATCTCGATTTCGATCTGGTGGACTCGGCACCACCGCCGGAGTCCGCCATGCTCGGGGCGCCGGTCCCATACGACACGACGTTGGTGATGCCGCGCACCGCCGAACTGCTCTCCCGGCGTCCGACACCGGTGCGTACCCTCCTCGAACGGTTCCGTGCCGAATACGAAGCCGCGTGAGTTGAGAGCGCTGCCGGTGGCGGCGCTCCTCCTGGTCCTCGTGCTCACCGGTTGCGGACGCGATGTGGAGCAGCGCAACGCCGACCTCGCCGGGATCACGGCCCGGGTGGCCGCCACGGCCTGCGGCCGGCCCACCGTGGGTTCTGCAGTAGCCATCGACAACGGCCTGCTCCTGACCAACGCCCACGTGCTCGCCGGCGTGGAGTCAGGCATCGAGGTGCTGGTGCCAGGCGCCGACCACGGCTTGCCCGCCGAGGTCGTCGGGTTCGACCCGACCCGGGACCTCGCGCTCTTGGCCGTACCCGGCTTCGCGGCCGTACCCCTCGGGTTGGCCACGACCGAGCGCGGCGAACGCACCGTGATCGCGGCGGTGAACAACGATCTGGAGCTGGTCACGATCGAGGCCGGCGTCAACCGGATCATCAGCGCTCGCAGTGGCGACATCTACGACGAAGGCGAGGTGTTGCGGCGCGCCATCGACCTCGGCGCCGAGGTGGGGCCGGGCGCCAGCGGTGCCGGCGTCTTCGATGCGGATCTGAAACTGGTGGGCATGGTGTTCGCCGACTCCAGGGATCTGGCCACCACCTACGCGCTGGAGTCGCTGGAGATCGAAGCGTTCCTTGCCGAAACGGACCCCACCACCGGCGTCGACACCGGTCGCTGCCGTTAGCCGTACACCTCGGGGTTGGCGCATGCCGGCAACTGCTCGCCCGCCAAGCCGGCAAGCAGGTTGGCGCCGGCGAGATCGGCCATCGCCACCCGGGTCGCCCACGACGAGCTGCCGATGTGGGGGATCACCACGCAGTTCGGGAGGCGCAAGAGGGGGTCGCGATGATCGATGGGTTCGGGGTCGGTCACGTCCAGCCCGGCGGCGGCGATCTCCCCACGCTCGAGGGCGACCCGCAGCGCTTCCTGATCGACGGTTCCGCCCCGCGACACGTTCACCAGTGTCGCCGTGGGCTTCATCGTCGCCAACGCATCGGCGTCGATGATGTGCCGAGTCTCATCGGTGAGCGCCACCGTGACTACGACGTGATCGCTGCCGGCAAGCAACGTGTCGAGGCTCTTGCGGACGACACCCAGATCGGATTCAACGTCCGGGTGAGGCGAGCGACTGTGGTACCACACGGTCATCCCGAAGCCGGCGGCGCGACGGGCCACGGCCCGACCGATCCGGCCCAGTCCGATGATGCCCAAGACCGTGCCGTGCACGTCGTGTCCGGGTAAGGCGTCGGGCTCCCAGCGCTGCCAGCGCCCGGCGCGGACGTAGTCGACTCCCTCGACGATGCGGCGCGCCGCGGCCAGCAGCAACGCGAACGCGAGATCTGCGGTCGTCTCGGTCAGGACGCCGGGCGTGTGCCCCACCGGAATCCGCCGAGCCGTACAGGCCGCCAGGTCGATGTTGTCCACGCCGACGGCCATGGTGGACACGACACGCAGCGACGGAGCCGCATCGAGGAGCGCGGCATCGATCGGATCGGTGAGCATGCAGTAGAGGCCGAAGGCTGCGGCGAGCTGCTGTCGCAGCAGCTCGGGGGGCATCGGGCGGTCGTCCTCCCACACGTACAAGGTGCCCGCGTCGGCCAGCCTCGCCAGCACATCACCCGGCGGGCGGCGGGTCACCACGATGTCGGGAGCAGTCGGGGTCATCGACGCAGGCTACCGTCGAGCCGAGACCCCTACCGGGGTCGTAGGATTGTGGTTCGCAGGCGAACCAGGTCAGCAGGAGTGCGACGATGAACGTCATCCGCCATTGGATCAACAACAAGCCACACGACGCGGCCCCGGAACGTACCGGCCATGTCTACAACCCGGCGACCGGCGAGGTCGCCTCCGAGGTTGCGATGGCGACCGCAGAAGAGGTCGACTTGGGCGTGGCCGCTGCCAAGGCGGCGTTCCCGGCCTGGCGGGACACCCCCATCACCCGGCGCTCCAAGATCATGTTCTCGTTCCGGGAGCTGGTGGACAAACACCGTGACGACATCGCCAAGGTGCTGACGGCCGAGCACGGCAAGACCTTCGCCGACGCCCAGGGCGAAGTCAATCGAGGTCTCGACGTCATCGAGTTCGCGTGCGGGATCCCGCACCTCCTCAAGAGTGAGTACTCCGAGAACGTGTCCTCGAACGTGGACACGTTCACCATCCGACAACCGCTCGGTGTGGTGACCGGTATCACCCCGTTCAACTTCCCCGCCATGGTGCCCATGTGGATGTACCCGATCGCCATCGCCTGCGGCAACACGTTCGTGCTGAAGCCCTCCGAGAAGGACCCGTCGCCGTCCATGCTGAGCGCCGAGCTGTTCGCCGAGGCCGGGCTCCCCGACGGCGTGCTCAACGTGATCCATGGCGACAAGGTGGCAGTCGATCGGCTGTTGGAGCATCCGGACGTCTCCGCGGTGAGCTTTGTCGGCTCGACGCCGGTGGCCGACTACATCTATCAAACAGGAACCAAGCACGGCAAGCGGGTCCAGGCCCTCGGCGGCGCCAAGAACCACATGATCGTGCTCCCCGACGCCGACATGGAGTTGGCCGCCGACTCCGCCGTCTCGGCCGCCTACGGCTCGGCCGGCGAGCGCTGCATGGCAATCTCGGTGGTCGTGGCGGTCGGCGACGCCGGTGACCGTCTCATCCCGAAGGTGACCGAGCGGATGGAGCAGCTCACCATCGCCCCGGGGATGAAACCGGGCGCAGAGATGGGACCACTCATCACGCGGGAACACCGGGATCGCGTCTCCGGCTACGTGGACCACGGCGTGGAGGAAGGTGCCGACCTGGTGCACGACGGTCGCGGGTTCCGGCCCGAAGGACACGAGGACGGGTTCTTCATCGGTGCCAGCTTGTTCGACCGCGTCGAGCCGTCCATGAAGATCTACCAGGACGAGATCTTCGGGCCGGTGCTCTCGGTGGTCCGCGCCGACAGCTACGAGGAGGCGATCGACCTCATCAACGCCAACCCGTTCGGGAACGGCACGGCCGTGTTCACCAACGACGGCGGCGCGGCGCGCAAGTTCCAGAACGAGATCCAGGTGGGCATGGTGGGCGTCAACGTGCCCATTCCGGTGCCGCTGGCGTTCTACTCGTTCGGCGGCTGGAAGGACTCGATCTTCGGGTCCCATGCCATCTACGGACCCGAGGGCGTGCACTTCTACACCCGGCAGAAGGTGGTCATCAGCCGATGGCCCGACCCGATACACCGTGGCGTCGATCTCGGGTTCCCCCAGCACGGCTGAGCGTCACGCCGGCCAGTGGCGTCCGTCGGGCCAGAACGTGTCGAAATCGCCGGGGAACGACGTGAAGGCCGGTAGGCGGTCGAGTACCTGCCCCTCCAAGGGCCCGGCCGTGGCGATGCCCACCACCGGGTCGAACACGCTGCCGGTGACCTCGTCGATGAGCTCACCGTTCCGGTAGCGCAGCTCCACCACCGCGTAGTCGACTGTGCGGCTGAACACCCGCCACCGATCAGCGTCGACGAACACGGCGATGGGCACGCCGGCCACGGTGTCGGACACCACGCCCGCCTCCCGCACCGCCTTCACCGCGTAGGCGACCTGCTCGGTGCCGAAGTCGACCACGATCGCCATCAGCGACAGGTCGAAGCCACTGCGGCCGGCATCGGCGTCGAGCGCCACCGTGGCCGGATGCGCATCGCGCCATGAGGCCCAAGTGGTCAGCTCCACAGGCAGCGGGTCGAGCCGCGCCCCGGTCCTGGGCCCGACGATGGCCTCGCCCAGGGGCTGTGACCACACCGTTCCGGTGTCATGGTCCCACCACGTCATGGCGTTGCCCCACAAGGCCCCCTGGTTGCCGAAGACGAGCTCTTTCCCGTCCAGCTCTCGGCGATGGACCATCGCCGTCGCACACAGCGGTCACCACGTGACGAGGATCGGCGAACCCGCCAGCCGATCGATGACCATCTCCCGATGGTTGAGGAAGCTCACCGGGTAGGCCTTTGCCTCTTCGCCATCTGCGACGCCGATGACCAACGTGTCGTCGGGCCATCCCGCCTCCGCCGCCGGCACGAAGCGAGGCTCGTACACAGGCAGGATGGCATCGCGAGGTAGAAGCTGGCTGTATCCCCGCGGGAGAGGTTCACCGGCGCGCACCGGGTCATACACCTCCCCCGGATCGGCCAGCTCGCCGAGTGCCGCAGTCGCCTCAGGCCGCGGCGGTGCGGATTCGCTCACATACCAGGCGAACAACCCGAACCCGATGAGCACGGCCACGAGGCCGAGTGCGGTACCCCTCGTCATGCTCTGCCCAACCCGGGACAAGCGGTCCGTGTTCCCTCTAGTCTGACGGCGCATGGAAGCGAAGGCAGCCACCCGCGCCGCCTACGAGATCCTGGCGAAGGCGGCCCCCGAGTTCGCCCCCCGGGTGCGCCTGTGGGACGGAGACGAGCTGGGGCCCCTTGATGCCGTCGGCACCATCGTCCTTCGTCACCCGGGCGCCCTTCGGGCTGCGCTGCTCCCGGCAACCGACCTGACCGCCGGCGAGGCCTACATCCACGACGATGTCGACTTCGAGGGCAACCTCTTGAGCATCTTGGAATTCGGATTCCAGCTCCAGCAGCTCGCCCGACAGCCGGTACGGGCCCTTCGGCTGTTCCGCCTGCTGCGCGCCCTCCCCGCAGAGTCTCGCCGTGCAGAGCATCCCCGCCCTGAGTACGGAGGACGCAAGCACTCGAAACGCCGCGACGCCGAGGCCGTGCGCAGCCACTACGACACCGGCAACTCCTTCTATGGCTACTTCCTGGACGAGGAGATGGTCTACTCGTGCGGCTACTTCCTCGACCCCTCGGAAGACCTGGCGACGGCGCAGCGACGCAAGCTCGACATCATCTGCCGCAAGCTCGGCCTGCGGCCCGGACAACGCTTTCTCGACGTCGGCTGCGGTTGGGGCGCGCTCGCCTTGCACGCCGCCAAGCACTACGGCGCCGAGGTAACCGGCATCACCCTCAGCCCGGAGCAAGCCGCCTACGCCCGGCAACGAGTGAGCCACGAAGGTCTCGACGCCTCGGTGCGGATCCTCGAACTCGACTACCGCGACGTCGACGGCGACTACGACGCCATCGCGTCGGTCGGCATGTTCGAGCACGTCGGCGCCAAACAGATGGCAACGTACTTCGAGAAGCTCCGCTCGGTGCTCGCCCCTCGTGGTGCGTTGCTCAACCACGCCATCGGCACTCGCGATCGCTCCAAAGGGAAGGTCACCCCGACCTTCGTCAACACGTACGTCTTCCCCGACGGTGAGCTGTTGGCCGTCGACACGGTGCTGGGCGTGGCGGAGTCGGCCGGATTCGAGGTGCGAGATCTCGAGTCGATGCGCATGGCATACGGCCGCACACTGCGTCACTGGGTCACCAACCTGGAAGGAAACCGGGAGAAGGCGGTGGCCGACGTCGGAGAGACGATCTACCGCATCTGGCGGCTGTACATGGCCGGGTCGGTGCTGGCATTCGAGCGCGGCGCCATCAGCGTGTATCAGATGTTGTGCGTCGACCCCGAACGGTGGTGGACGTACGGACGCAAGCAGCTCCTGGCCGCCGACGACGTCTGAGCCCTTCAGAAACCGGCTTCGTAGTCTTCGTCGCTCACGAGGTCGCCGGTCCACTCGGTGGGACCGCCCGTGGTGAGCGACAGGTGGACCATGTGGGATCCCGGAGTGGCGCCATGCCAGTGCTCGTCGCCGGCGGCGGCGTACACGACGTCGCCGGGCCCAACCGTCACCGCACTGCCGTCACGGGAGGCGACCCTGCCGGCACCGTCGACGATGTACAGCACCTGACCATCCGGATGCGTGTGCCACCCGGTGCGCGCCCCCGGCTCGAAGCGGACCCCGAGCGCATTGAGCCCGGGATCGTCGGCCTTCGACAGTGAGCTGAACCAGGCTCTGCCGGTGAAGTGCTCGGCCGGAGCCGGCTCCCATTCCCGGTCTTCCGCCGGCTTGTGCTTCATCCACCCTCCTCGACCACGAAGCGGATCCTTCGGAACCCCTTGCCCTTCGATTCGATCTTGACGATCTGGATCGATCCCACCTCGGCGGTGGAATCCACATGCGTGCCACCGTCGGCCTGGCGATCGAGCCCGACGATGTCGATCACTCGCACCTCGGTGAGGCTCGGCGGGAGGAGGTTCACCTTGGTGCGGATGAGGCTGGGATCGGCATCGGCCTCTGCCCTGGGCAGGAAGCTCACCTCCACGGGTAGCCGGTTGGCCAGCTGTCGGTTGACTTCGGTCTCGAGTGGCTCCCGGTTCTCGGGATCCCAGTCGGGAAGCTCGAAGTCGAGCCGACCCTCCCCCGGCTTCATGTTCCCGCCCGTGACCGGGCTCTGGAACCTGTTCCACACCACGCCGCACATGGCATGCATCGCGGTGTGAGTCCGCATCAGGTGGTACCGGCGTTCCCAGTCGACCTCGCCGCGCAAGGCAGTGCCGGTAGCCGGAAACCCCTCCCCCACCCAGTGCCAGACCCCGCGTTCGTCCTGGGTCACCCGAACCACGTCGAGGCGGTCGTCGCCGATCCACAGCGCGCCGATGTCGTGTGGCTGGCCGCCGCCACCCGGATAGAAGACGGTTCGGTCCAAGAGCAGGCGGCCGTCGTCGCGGTCCACCTCCACGACGCGTGCGTCCATCTCACGCGCGTAGGCGTCGGTTGAGTAGATCTTGTCGGTCATTCGTCCTCGTCTCCGACACCGTCGACTTCGCGATCGATGAGCGCCGGAGGCGCATGCGACACGTTCGTCAGATGCGACTCTACGACAGTGTGGCGCTCCAGGTAGGTGGACACGAACGCTTGGATGGTCGCCGCGGTAGGCAGCGCCATGATGGCGCCCGGCGCCCCCAGCAGCGTCGCGCCGATCAGCGCGGAGCCGAATGCCACTGCCGGATGCAAGGACATGGTGTGCGAGGTGATCCGAGGGGCCAACAAGTAGTTCTCGACCTGCTGGTACACCACCACGTAGATCAACACCCCCAGCGCCATGCCCGGCGACTCGAGCAGCGCGATGAGAATGGGCAGCAGGCCGCCGATGTAGGTACCCACCACTGGCACGAACTGGGAGAAGATCCCCACCCAGATCCCGAGCGGCAGCGCAAAAGGCACGCCGAGGATGGTGAATACGCCCCACGTGACCAAGGCGGCCACGATGGCCAGGAGCGCACGTGAGTAGAAGTATCCGCCCGTCTTGTCGATGGCGATGTCGAGCGC
>JBFGCM010000023.1:0-40496 GCA_041581135.1 Acidimicrobiia bacterium | reverse complement strand
CGGACGCCCCTCCCACCGGCGCCCCACATCAATTCCCGACGAACCGTCGTTAGCCATTGCTCATGTCCCCAACGAGAAACACGCAGCACACGCCACGCTCCCTACCTATCGGCCCAACGCAGCATCACCTCAAGAGCAAATCACCCCGATCCGAGCGGACTAGCTCGGCCGCATCCACCTGCGACCACACAGCACTACACCAAAGGGGTCAACCTCGTGTCGAGGGTGAGGGTTCAGCTGGGGTCGGGGCCCAGCTCCACGATGCGCTCGACCATCCGATACACCCGCTCGGACATGCCGACATCTTCGGGTTCCAGCAGGTTGGCCATCACCTTGAGAACCCACTCCATCAGGGGCCGGGACCTCAGCCCGGTACGGACCAGGATCTTCATCAGCTCGGGCCGGCCGATGGCCACCACGAACGCGCGAGCCACCCGGTTGTAGGCGCCGTACTCGTCGGCGAGGGCTTGCGGGTAGGCCTGGAGCAAGGCGGGATCGCCGGCCCCGATGGCTCGCGAGATGTGCTCCGCCGCCATGCGGCCCGTCTCGTAGCCGTAGTCGATGCCCTCTCCGTTGAACGGGTTCACCGAACCGGCGGCGTCACCCACCAGCACCCAGTTGCGACCCGCCTTCGGGCCCACCGAAAACGACATCGGCAGCTTGCCGCCGCGTACCTCGGTGAGCCGGGACGACTGGTCCACTTCCCAGTAGGGCGGCAGCGAGGAGATCAAGGCGTCGAGCAAGTCTGAGGTGTTGACGTCCTTCCAGTTGCGGAACGTGGAGAGGGCCCCGACACCGATGTTCAGCTGGCCGTCCCCGAGAGGGAAGATCCACCCATATCCCGGCACGGTCCGGCCGGCTTCATCTCGAATGTCGAGATGGCTCTCCAGGTAGGCGTCGTCGGCTCTGGGACTCGCGTAGTAGGCGCGTACCGCGAGCCCGTACGGGAGGGCCCGGTCCCGTTCGGTGCCGAGGGCTCGGCCGAAGCGGGACAGCGAGCCGTCGGCGACCACCACGTACTGTGGATGAAGCCGCTCCTTCCCCCCATCGGCGTCCGTCAGATCGACGGCGGTGAGCGTCCCGGCCTCGATGACCGGGGCAGCGGTCGTGCGTTGCCGTACCACTGCTCCCTGCTTCTCGGCGAGCATCGCCACCTGCATGTCGAGGTCGGCGCGGCGGATCACCGCTCCCCAGTCGGGGTAGATCGTGTGCTGCGGCCAAGGCAGCTCGAGCTTCAGGTCACCCGCGTATGCGCGCAGCCCGACGATGCGGTGCAGATCGGGCGTATCGAAGTCGAACCCCATCTCGGTGAGTTGGTGGATGGCGCGAGGCGTGAGGCCGTCGCCACAGGTCTTCTCCCGGGGGTAGGCCTTCTTCTCGGCGACGACCACGCTGTGGCCGCGGCGAGCCAGCCAGTAGGCGGCGGCTGCACCGGCGGGACCCCCGCCCACGACGACGACTTCAGGCTGCATGACGCGAATCTACCGAGCGCCGCCCGAATAGCAGAAGTCGACCTGCCGGACGGTCAGCCGCCGGCGGCGGCGATGTCCTCGCTGAGGCCGCACTCGACCTCGGCGTCGGAGACCGGCTGCCCACCGAAGGCAACCCTCTCGTAGAGCACCACCGCAGCGAGCTCTTCGGGACTCAGGTCACCCTCGAAGCCGGGCATCACCGCACCGCTGCCGCCGACCGGTTTGCCGGGGGCACCGTAGGTGGGTTCCGGCCATTGGTTGGTGCCGAGCCCCACCCAGAGCACGTGATCGAGGCACTGGCCGACAGGGAAAGTCGCCAGCACCTCACCGCCCGTGAACGCAGGCCCCGTGCCGCCGCCACCCTCGATGCCGTGACACGCCGTGCAGTTCTCCAGATAGACCGTTTCCCCGATCGAGAAGAAGTTCATGATCTCCAGGCCATACGGGTTCCCGTCACAGGTCGCCGCCTCGCCGGTCACCGGATCCACTGCGAGCTGGCCGGCGCCACCACAATCGGGACCGTTGGGGACGAACGCCGCATAGGCAACGGCAATGGCAGGGATGATGATGAACACCGCCACGAGCCAGGTGGGGACGGCGAATCGAGTCGGGGTGACGGGCTCGGGCTCCTCGGCGGGGGCCTCCTCGACCTCATCCGCCTGCGGCGGCGCGCCGGTCGGTTCGAGCACCTCCACGGACGGGCCGGCCGGTTCGGCCGGAGTCGCCGGAGCTTCGCTCTCGATCGGCTCGGCCGCAGGCGCCGGAGTCGGCGCAGAACCGGCGGCCGGTGCAGGGCCCTCACCGGCCCAGGCCCTGAGGACCGCCTCGACATCAACACCGTCGGCTTGCGCTCGCGCCTGCGCCGAGCGCATGACCATGTCGGCCGGGTAGCCGTACTGCTGCTCGATGGCTTGGAGTAGCTCGTCCATCTAGTCGAGGCTCGTCATGTAGGCGGCGAGGTCGGCGAGCTGCTGCGCCGACAGGTGATCGTAGGCCGGCATGCGGGACCAGGGACGAATCGACGAGGGGTCCTTCAGATGGTCGACCACCCACACCGCGGAATCGGTGGGTGCGCGTGATCCGACATGGGTGAGGTCGGGTCCGATGCGCTCGACGCCGAACAGCGCCGGCGATTCGTTGGCGTAGTCGCCGGCCTGACTGACCGGGCCCAGGCCGACGTCCGTGACGATCGGTCGCACCTGCTGGGTGTGGCAGTACCAGCAGCCCTCTTGCACGTAGATGTCCTGGCCGGCAGCTTCGGCACTCCCCGCCGGACGTGCCCGCACGGTGTCCCCGAGCAGCGTGGCCTCGGTGTGGCCGGATTCGAATGAGGGCAAGATCCACACCGCCAGTGCCGCCAGAGCCACCATGCCGATGGCGCCGCGCACGATGGTGCGACCGCTCACCGGGGTCGGCTCGAGCGCCTCAGGCTCCTCGGCCTCGACGACCGGGTCGTCGCACGGCATCGGACCGCCGCCTCGCACCATGACGAGGACAAAGATCACATGGGCAAGAAACAAGACGGTCAGTCCGGCAGCCTGGAGCGTGATCGGCCCCGCCAATTGCCCGATGGTGTTGCGGAATCCGTCACCTACCGAGGCGTAGTCGAGCGAGTTGGTGCCCGCCGCCCAGGTGAAGCCCGCCTGGAGCCCGGAGAACCACGACGCCGCCACCAGCACTCCTACGGACAGCACAGCAAGCCAGAGGTGGAGGTGGGCGGTGAGTCGAGACGCCCCGCCGCCGAACGCGTGGTACCCGAAGGCAACGAGCCAGAAGGTGAACGCCCCCAGGTAGAGCAGTTGGTCGTACGAAGCGACCCACGCCGTGAACTGCACGACGGCGCTCGACGAGCGCAGCGCCAGCATGAGATTGACGAGCACGCCGACGCCGAACATCGCGGTCCCGGCGATGGCGAACAGCAACGGCACCGACTCCGTGGCGGTCGTCCACCGACCCCGCAGCGTCACGGCCAGCTCCGAGGCAACGGCCAGCACCGGCACCAGCAGCCCGATGGAGAAGAAGACGCCGATGGTCTCTAGCCAGTCGGGAATGGGGCCGTAGACGGCGTAGCGAGGCGCGGTCCATGCCCAGGCGAAGGCCAGCGACCAGAACACCGTCAGGCTCAGCGCATTGGCCCGGCGTGGCGGCCGGCCGGTGACGGCAGGAACCAAGTAGTAGACGACACCGAGCCCGCCGGCGGCGAGCCAGAGACCCGTGAACGACGCCAGGAAGAAGTTCGTCTGCAGAGCGGAGTTGACACCATTGATGCCGGGGATGTTGCCCGCCACGAACACGATCACGGCCCACCACGGAGCGGCAAGCAGGAACCACTGGGCGGGCAGCAGATCGTCGTCGCCGCTTGCCCGAACGGACGACGTGACCACCACGGCCGCCACCAGCAGGCCTACCGCGATGCCGGCATCTGCCCACAGCGGGAACTCGAGCAGCAACCGGCCTTCGTTGAGCCCGGCGAAGATCCCGACGACGCCGGCGACGACGCCGGCAACCAGGGCCAGCAGGCCGAGGTTGGCGAGGCCGGTCTTCTGGAGTTCGGCGGCGCCCAGGCGAGGCAACACGTAGTAGGCGGCGCCGATGAGGCCGGTGGTCAGCCAGCCGTACACGATGAGGCCCATGCCGACCGGTCGCAACATGCCGTAGGAGAACGGTGCGGCCAGGGACCCCGGTGAGGTGACGTCGATCCATGCCAGCAGCAACGCCGCCATTCCCACGACGAGGAACAGAGCGGCCACCAGGAAATGGCGTCGGGCCACCCGGTCGGACTCGAAGGTCATGGTGGCAACGTTCGCCGGCGGGCTGACGTGCGACGGGTCGTCCCCACCGCTCTCTGCGGCACCCTCGGATGCGACAGTCTCCGACGTCAACGTTCCTCCGTCCCGGTCACGTGCGGCGGCAAGCCTAGCCGCACACACCCCTGGCGCTGTTCCTGCCGGCGCTCGTTGGACGGTCACCGCCGCCCGTCACGCTTCTAGGGCAGCGGAGCCACTCCCCGCCCGGCGGTCGACCCCCGTGAGGCCTTCTGGGCCCCCTCGCGGTTTCCGTAGAGTGATCCGCAGATGAAGGACGCAGTGTCTCGATCGTCAGCCCACGAAGGTGAGCCCTCAGCAGCCGAGGAAACGCCTCCGCGTTTCGAGTTCCGCGTGTGGGGCGACCACCTCGACGAGCTGGCTGGTCAGCTGGGCGCATCCTCCGACGGCGACATTCGGAAGAGCACGGATACGTACTTCGTGTCGACAGCGACCGTCGACGTGAACCCCAAGGCCCGTGCCGATCTCCTGGACATCAAGACCCTGCTCGGAGTCCAGGACGGATGCGAGCAATGGGAAGTGCACACCAAGCTCGAGTTTCCGGTGGCGGCCCACGACTTGATCGCCGAACTGTTCCAGCTCGTTGGGGTGGACCCGCCCGAACTGGCCCGTCCCACGTACACGCTCGGCCAGCTGATCGACGAGCTGGTCGCACCTCACCCGGACCTGGCCGCAGTCGAAGTCACCAAGGTTCGGAGGATCACCGAGGTGGCCGGCTGCATCGGCGAGGTGAGCGACGTGACCATCGAGGGTCGGTCCGTGCAGACGGTGGCCATCGAGGCCGCCGACCTCGGAGCCGTGGTCGAACTGCGACGGCGGCTGGGGCTGGCCGGAGCGTCCAATGTCAGCTACCCGAGGGCGATCCGCAACGCGATCGGTCAGCGGTTCGCGATCAGCTAGCGCAACGGAGGAGTGCATGGGAACTGAGATCGAACGGAAATTCCTCGTCACCGGTGATGACTGGCGGGAACAGGGCACCGCGACCTCGTTTCGTCAGGGGTACCTGTCGACCGTGAAGGAACGCACGGTTCGAGTGCGGGCAGCCGGCGGCACGGGGACGTTGACCGTCAAGGGCCTCACAGTCGGAGCCAGCCGCACCGAGTTCGAATACGAGATCCCCATCGAGGACGCCGACGCCATGCTCGATGAGTTGTGTGAGCAACCCATCATCGAGAAGATGCGCCACGAGGTGGAGGTAGGCGGCCGGGTGTGGGAGATCGACGAGTTCACCGGCGTCAACGCGGGCCTCATCGTGGCCGAAGTGGAGCTCGACGACGCTGCTCAGGAGTTCACGAAGCCGAGCTGGGCAGGCGAGGAGGTCACCGATGACCCTCGCTACTTCAACGCCAACCTCATCGCCCATCCGTACCAGGAGTGGTGATCAGCGGGGCTCAGCAGCAGATGATGCCACTAAACCTCGAGGTCATCGGTTGCGTCTATAGGGTGTGGCACCGCTGCTGATGGGTACGGAGACGGCTGACGATGGCGTCGTGCAACTGCCGGGGTCGTTCGACGCCTTCTATCGCGCCGAGTACCCGGGCGTGGCAGCGCTCGTGTATTCGCTCACCGGCAAGGCCGATGTCGCCGACGACCTGGCCCAGGAGTCGTTCCTGCGCGCCCATCGGGACTGGAGCACCGTCGCTCTGCGACGCCATCCCGAGTACTGGGTGCGGCGGGTGGCAGTCAACCTCGCCATTTCTCGATTCCGCCGGCTCGGCGCGGAGACACGGGCATTGCTGCGGCTGGGGCCGGCCGGCACCTCGATCGATACGCCGCTGCAGCCCGAATACGAAGCGTTCTGGGCCATCGTGCGGCGGCTGCCGAACCGGCAACGACAGGTGGTGGCGCTCCACTACGTCCACGAGATGTCCGTAGCGGAGATCGCCACGGCACTGGAGATCGCGGAGGGAACCGTGAAAGCAACGCTGCACCAGGCGCGAGCCAACCTCGAGCGTGAGTTGCGATCGAGCGGGTGGTGGGTATGAACCCTGACGATCTGGGACGCGAGGCCGGTAGGGCAACGCGGTCGGCCGCCGGCCGGGTTCCCGATCTCGATGCGGTGCTGGCCCGGCACCGACGGCGCCGGGCCGTCGCAGCCGGGATCGGCGCGCTCGTCGTCGTTCTCGGCATCGGAGGCCTGGCGTTGGTGCTCACCCGCCCCGCTGCGGAGATCGAAGCAGCCAACACCACCACCACGATCATCGAGACCACCACCGTGGCGGACGACGACACGGCGACCACGAGTACGACTGAGCCGCTCGACACATCTGCGGCCACCACCACGACTGCAACTGTGCCGGCGACCACGCTCCCGCCCTCGCCACCCGGGTACGGAGGCACCGCGGTGATCGGCGACGACCAGGGGATCAGCACCTTCAATCCCTACGTCCTCGGCGGCGACCATTTCGCGCTCACCACGTTGGGGCAGGCGTTGTGGGCCAAGCCCATGGACGTCGAGGCGGTCGGCCTCGAGATCGTGCCCGACCTGGTCACGGAGATTCCGTCGGTGGGCAACGGCGGCCTGGTCGTGAACGACGACGGCACGATGACCGTCACCTACCGCATTCGCTCGGAGGCGGTGTGGGCGGATGGCACCCCTATCAGCGGCGCCGACTTCGCGTTCACCTACCAGACGATCGTCAACCTGCCGCGGAACCAGACGCAGGCGACGTTGTTCGAGGTCTACGACCAGATCGTTCCCGGGTCCGAGGTGGTCGGGGACAAGATGTACTCCTTCAGCATGGGCGCACCGACACTTCGCTGGCAGGAGCTCTTCGATCCCCTCATCCCGAAGCACGATGTCGAAGGCAAGGACTTCGAAGCGAGCTTCAACGACCAGCCATGGATGTCGGCGGGTCCGTTCGTGTTCTCAGAGCTGGAGCGGGACCCGATCTACGGCCTGCCCACCGTGACCCTGGTGCGCAACGCGAACTACTGGAAGGTCGACCCGGCCACGGGGATGCAGCTCCCCTACCTCGACTCCATCGAGTTCCGCGCCATCCCGGAGACGGAGCTCCTGACCCGGGCCTTCCTCGAGCGCACCCTCGACGTGATGAATCCGCCGCCCTCCAACGACGTCGTCGCAGAGCTGGAGGCCTCCGGCGCCGACGTCCAGGTTCGCTCCGGCCCCATCTGGGAGCACTTCAGCTTCCAGTTCGGGGAGAACAACCGCAATCCGGAATCGATGAACACCATCACCGACTTCCGGCGCGCCGTCGCCTACGCCATCGATCGCGAGGAGATCCTGGCCGGAGGCATCTGGACCGGGCGGGAGGTCCTCGATTCTCCCTTCGACGTGGGCAGCGCGTCGCTCGGAACCTCGGCCTGGTCGCAGTACCGATACGACCCGGTGCTGGCACAGGAGCTGCTGGCGGCCGCCTGCAAGCAGGTCGGCCGCGACTGTGAGGCGAACCCACCGGTGGTGATCTTCTCCACGACCTCCAACGCCGAAGAGCGGCCGCGGGTGGCGAACCTCGTCCAGGAGATGCTCGCCGAGGTCGGCATCATCGTCGAACTGCAGCTGGAGGACTCGTGCGTGTTCTTCGGGCCGACGCTGGATGAAGGGAACTGGGACATGGGGATGTGGGCCTGGGTGAACACGCCAGGTGCTGCGAGCGCTGTCGGCGTGCTGGAACTGTTCGATCCCACCGCGCCGCCTCCCGACGGAAGCAACTACTACCGCTGGGGCACCCCTGAGGTCAGCGGCGCCGAGCCTTCCGACCGTCCCGGATGCGGGAGTGGCGGCAACCTCAACCAGGGCCCGTCGCTCGTGGTCGACGAGCACACCGAGCGGTACGCGGAGCTGATGGAGGCGATCCGAACCACGATCGATGTCGACGAGCTGCGGCCGCTCGTCGCCGAAGCCGAGGGGATCCTGGCCGATCAAGTGGTCGTCCTCCCACTGACGGCCCGGGGCGCCGTCGGTGCGGTGTGGCCCGACGAGATCGGCAACTACGTGCACAACCCCAGCCGGGCCGCACACACCTGGAACATCGAGTTCTGGTACCGCACCGACCGGGGCTGACCAGCAGCTCCTCGGACCGCAAGAGGTGGATGGCGAGCGGTCCCACTCGATGAATTTCGCACGGCCACGTGCGCGCGTACAATGCGGCCGGGCCAGCGACGTGACGCGGAGGTCGGCGCCTTGGATGAACGGAAACGACGGAACCTCGGTATCGCCGCCGTCGCCGTCGGACTCGTCGTTCTCACGGTGGGAGTGCTGTGGGCGCATTTCACCGGTCTCCCCGAGGTCGACGGTCTCGGCCAGGAGATCTACCCCGCCATCCCCCGGCACTGGACGCTGGTCCTCATCGGCCAGATCACTGCGCTGGCCGGCGGCCAACTCGCCATCATCGGCGTGGTGCTCGCCTACCTCTACGACCGCCCGCTGACGTGGGCCCGAGCCAGCGTCGGCGCCGCCCTGTTCACGCTCCAGATGATGATCCTGTTCGGCATCATCCCCAACGAGTGGTTGACGCTCACGCAGTCCGAACTCGAGTGGACGCCGCAGCGGGTCGCGTTCACGATCCCGCCGTGGCTCGTGCTGAACAACGACATTCAGATTTCGTACTCCGCCATCAAGGACATCGTGTCCGGTACGTACTCCGCCATCGTGCTGGTGGGCACAGCGGGCATCATGATTCGGTGGCAAGAGCGACAGAAGCAACTCCAATCCGGACCACCTCCGGTGGAGATCTCCGAGTACGGCCGACCCTTGGTGAAGCCGGCGCGACCGTTCGCCGAGACAGCGGGCGGAGGTTCCTGAGCCATGGCGAAGACCGACATCTGGTTCGAGATCCCACCGATGCGCGACGACTATCAGCTCGCCGCGGTCGACAGCTCCTACATGACCGCCGCGGTGAAGCCCAAGCAGTTCCTGCACATCGACCAGTCCGAGTGCATCCTGTGCGAGGGGTGCGTCGACATCTGCCCATGGAAGTGCATCCACTACATCTCCGTCGAGGCAGTGGCAGAAGCCACCAACGTGGCGCATCCGAGCGAGTCGGAAGGCGCGATCGGGATGTTCATCGTCGATGAGGACGAGTGCACCCGATGCGCGTTGTGCATCGATCGCTGCCCCACCGGCGTCATCACCTTGGGCAAGTTCGAGGGCTCGCTGGCCGACCAGAGCGAGGAGGCGGGCATCGCGCCGTGGGAAATCGACAGCGGGCAACGAGATTTCAAGAACGGCTACTCATACGGCATGCGCTGGTGAGGGCTTTGCAGCCGGGCTCGATTCGACAAGACTGAAGACTGAGGACGAGGAGGACACGAGAAGTGGCGAACGGGCACGGTCGCGTCGGCCTGCGCCAGCGTGTTGAGCAGGCGGCGGATGCCGTCCGCAGCAGCAGCGCCTGGGAAAGCATCTTCAGGCCGGGCTCCCCGTTCCGGGCGGGCTACAGCGACAGCCCCCGCAACCGGTCCTATGTGATCATGAACAACGTGCTGTACCACCTGCACCCGGTGAAGGTGAAACGGCACGGGGTCCGGCTCTCCTACACGCTGTGCCTGGGCGGCCTCAGCTTCTTCCTCTTCATCCTCCTGACGATCACCGGCATCTTCCTGATGTTCTATTACCGGCCGACCTCGCCGGCGGCGTTCAACGACATCGCGGCGCTCGCCACCGACGTCGCGTTCGGACAGCTCGTTCGGAACATGCACCGGTGGGGCGCCCACCTCATGGTGCTCACCGTGTTCCTCCACATGTCGCGTGTGTTCTATCACGGCGCCTACAAGCCACCTCGTGAGTTCAACTGGGTCATCGGAGTCGTACTTCTGCTCCTGACGTTGCTGCTCTCGTTCACCGGCTACCTGCTGCCTTGGGATCAGTTGGCACTCTGGGCCGTGACCGTCGGTTCGAACATGGCGGCGTACACGCCGGTGTTCGGCAACCAGGTGAGCTTCGCCCTGGTCGGCGGGGTACAGATCACCGCCGACACGCTGCTGCGGTGGTACGTCCTTCACGTGTTGTTCCTGCCGTTCATCATCGTCGTCTTCATGGCCGTCCACTTCTGGAGGGTTCGCAAGGACGGCGGCATCTCGGGACCGCTATGAGCCGAGGACGATCAGATGGCTGACCTACCCGAACACCTCCTCCGTCGCTCCGCCGAAGCGCGCGCCAAGGCCGAAGGACGTGACGTCGAGGAGGTGTTGGCCGAGATGAAGGGCGAGGCGCCGCCGCCTCCCGCAACCGCCGCCGACGCCCCTACGCCCGAGGCCACCCCCACCGCCGACGCCCCTGCGGCCGAGGCCGCCCCGTCACCCGCGGCCGCCGCCGCTGCCGGCCCGGATCCCGAGGCCGAGGCGAAGTGGCAGGCGGCGATCGACGCCGGTGTTCCGGAAGAGCTCCTGGAGAAGAGTCGCGCCGCGATGGCCAAAGCAACGGGCACGCCCATCGCCGGAGGCCCTGCGCCCGCCGCCGCAGCGGCAGGTGGTGGCGCCGCTCCTGCGGCTGCCGCCGCCCCGGCGCCGAAGGCGGCTCCGGCCGTACCCGAGGGCGTGCGCACGCAGCGGCTGCTGACCGTCGTCAAATCCAGTCCCATCCAGGGCGTCCGCAAGGAGCCCCAGGACAAGGTCAACACATGGCCCCACTTGGTGGCGGCGGAGTTCGTGGCGCTGATGGTGTGTACGGCCTTCTTGTTCGTCTTTTCGGTGTTCGTGGACGCTCCGTTGCTCGAGCTGGCCAACTTCAACGAGCAGCCGAACCCGTCCAAGGCACCGTGGTACTTCCTCGGCCTGCAGGAGCTGCTGTCCTACTTCGATCCCCAGGTGGCCGGCGTGCTGATCCCCGGCCTCGGCCTGGCCGGACTGGCGATCGTTCCGTACGTAGACCGCAATCCTTCGGTACGCCCCAACGACCGTAAGCTGGCAATCATGATCTTCACGTTCTTCGTCATGTCCTCCGGCATCCTGACGATCTTCGGTTCCTTCTTCCGAGGCCCCGGGTTCAACTTCACGTTCCCCTGGGTAGATGGGTTGTTCTTCGACTTTTGAGCACGACGCAGATCTTCGTACTGTCGCTCCTCGGCGTCGCCGTGGTGATCGTCGCCGGCGTGATGACGATCACCGCCCGCCGCGGCAAGCCGGCTGCTGAGACGGTCGGCAGGATGAGCCGGCGCACGGTACGGCGCGACCGCGAGCGTCGCGACAACAAGGCGGCGGTGCTCCAGGCGACTGCACTCGCCGACGTCGCCACCGTCGACGAGCACGAGGCGCCGCCTGTGCCGGAGGCCGATCCGCTCATGGAGCGCGAGACGATCTCCCAAACCGAGTTCGATGTCACGCGGCGGCAGTTCATGAACCGCTCACTGCTCGGTATCTTCGGGATCTTTCTTGCCCAGTTCACGATTGCCTCGCTCGCCTTCCTGTGGCCCAAGCTCAAGGGCGGGTTCGGAACCCCGGTCAGCGTCGGCAATGTGGACGAGATCCTCCTCGAGGTGAACAACGCCGACGGCAGCGTCACCCCGAAGTTCGTGGCGTCCGCCCAATCGTGGATCGTGCCCTTCCAGGCCGACCTGGAGGACACGGTGTTCGCCGGCATGCCGGTGGTCGCCGGAGGGCTCTCGGCCCTGTGGCAGCGCTGTGTCCACCTCGGATGCCGGGTGCCGTCGTGCGAGTCCTCGCAAGGCTTCGAGTGCCCATGCCACGGTTCGAAGTACAACTTCCACGGCGAGTATGTGGACGGACCGGCGCCCCGCAACATGGACCGCTTCGTGGTGACGGTGAACGACACCGGCGATCTCATCGTGGACACCGGACAGGTGATCCAGACCGCTCGCGCCCGCGACAAATCCATCGCCTACCCGCAGGGACCGACGTGCAACTGATGCAGGTCGACTGGAACGGCATCGGGGGCTGAGTGGGCGGCATCGTCGTAGCCATCGCCGTCGCCGCCGTCTTGGTGTGGGCGGGGTATCTGCTCAGCAAGGGCCGGGCCACCGAGCGTGCCCCCGAGCCCACACCGATGAACCAGCAGGCGTTCCTCTCCGATGACGAGCTCGAGTCCGGCCGCCTCACCCGCGTCCTCGGCGTCGCAGTGGTCGTCTCGGCCGTGCTCGCCATCACCCTGCCCGTCTACTACCTGAGCGAATCCAACCGCCAAGCCAATGCCGAAGAGGCCTTCCACGAACTCGACATCGAGGAAGGCGAGAAGTGGTACACCAACTTCAGCTGCTACCAGTGCCACGGGATAGACGGCGGCGGTGGTGGTGCCACGTTCACGGAAGCTCGCAGCGGGATCTCCACGAGCTGGGCTGCACCATCCATCAACGACGTGTTCTACCGCTACTCGGAGGACGAGATTCGATACTGGATCGTGTTCGGCCGGGCCGGAACGCCGATGCCGGCGAATGGTCTCGAAGGCGGCGGTGGCATGACCTCCCAAGAGGTGGACCAGGTGATCGCCTTCCTCCGGCACATCCAGATACCGCAGGCGCAGGCGGTCGCCGAAGTGGAGCCGGCGGTCACCCAAGCCCTCGGCCGCGTCGCCGCCGGCGGGGACGCCGTTGCCGAGCAGCTCGCCGAGTTGGAGGCGGAGAAAGCAGCCATCCAAGACGCGCCCACGGTGTTCGCTGTGGTCGGGGAAACGCCGACACTGATCCGCACTGCGCTGGCAGGTGACGGCACCTGCACCGACGCCTCGGCGGCACTCGCCAAGCAAGGCTGCGACGTTGAGGGAGCCGACGCGGACCGGGACGGGCTCACCGACACCGCAGAAGCGACCATCGCCGACCTCTTCAATCTGGCTGCCGAAGCCACGGGAACGGAGTCGTTGACCATCGAGCTCGATCCCACCGACGCCTTCACGAATCGCGACGCCGGAGGGGCACCGATCTCCGACCTCGCCGCGATCGAGGCCCGATTGGTGACCCTCGACACCCTCGTGCTCAACCTGCGGATCACGAGCGAGCGCCAGGACGTGTTCCTGGCGAATGTGCAACGCGGCATCGACTTCCTCGAGGAGGCGGCGGAGAAGCAGCTCTGGGATGTCGACTTCCAGCAAGTCGCCGACGACGCCTTCGATGGCAACCTCGCCGACGCCGAGCGCGCGGTCGGCCTCTTCAACGCCTACTGCGCCCGGTGCCACACCGCCGGATACTCGGCGGGCTCGACCTTCCAACGTGGCCAGGGCTCCGGGGCGTGGGGCCCTGCCCTGGACGGCGGCCGGACGCTCGTCCAGTTCCCGAATCCCGACGACCACATCGACTTCATCATTCGCGGATCCGAGAATGCCGTGAACTTCGGCATCAATGGCCTGGGCCGGGGCTGGATGCCCGGCTTCGGTCAGATCCTCAGCCGGGAAGACATCGAGCTGATCGTGGCATACGAGAGGAGCCTGTGATGCTGTCCGATGAGCGGGGTCTCACCACCCTGGAGAAGCTGGGAGTGCTCAGCATCATCATCACCATCCTGGCGTTCATCCCGCCGGTCCGCGGGGCCCTGGGCGACCTCTACG
Source organism: Acidimicrobiia bacterium (assembly GCA_041581135.1). Classification (GTDB taxonomy): domain Bacteria; phylum Actinomycetota; class Acidimicrobiia; order Spongiisociales; family UBA5794; genus JBFGCM01. The sequence continues at coordinate 26,745 of JBFGCM010000023.1, read as the reverse complement.
ACAGCATCTTCAAGCAGATCGACCCCGACACCGGTGAGGTGACGGCGTTCTCCATCGCTACCCGGGGCCTGCTCATCACGATCGTCTCGGTCGCCGCCTTCCTGGGCAGCGGCTACCTGGTGCTCTACACCAACATGGGGAAGCGGATGGCGTTCCTCATCACCGGAGCGGCGACCACGGGCTGGCTGGCCATCGGATCGATGCTCTTCGTGATCTACGCGCCACGGGGCCTGCGCCCCAGGCTGGTCGAGGGTCTGAACTCCGTCGAGACCCGAATCCCGGCCACGGCGCTGATGATCGCCTCGTTCGTCCTCTTCCTGGTGTTCCTCGCCGCCATGAATCGGCTCGAGGAGAGCGAAGCCGACGCCTAGGACCCGGGTGTCACCGTCATCCGCTTGAGGTGGAAGCTGAGGATCTGCAGCTCGGTGGAGAGGTCAACCCGGCGCACTTCGACGCCCTCGGGAACGTGTAGCACCGTCGGAGCGAAGTTCAAGATCGAACGCACCCCGCTGGCGACGAGCCGATCGGCCACGTCCTGTGCCGCCGCCCAGGGGGTGGCGATGACGCCGATCGTGATAATTCGTTCGGCGACAGCTCGTTCCAGCTCAGACACGTGCTCCACGGTGAGCCCATCCGCCGGGCTGCCGACCCGAGCGAGGTCTACGTCGAACACCCCGGCGACGCGAAACCCCCACTGGTTGAAGCCCTTGTAGTTGGCGAGGGCAGAACCGAGGTTGCCGGCGCCGATGATCGCCACGGCCATGTCGGCGCTCAGACCAAGGGCACGCTCCACCTGCACCCGGAGTTCCTCGACGACATAGCCGACACCCCGGACTCCGTGACTACCGAGATACGAGAGATCTTTGCGCACCTGCGCCGAGTTGGCGCCACTGGCGGCAGCGAGCTGCTCGGAAGATACGGTTTCCTGCGTCTTGGGCAGGTTGCCGAGCACTCGGAGGTAGATCGGCAAGCGAGAGACCGTGGCCGCTGGAATGGGAGAACGCACCAACCAGAGGTTAGCGACGCGCCGTTCTGCCAAATCCTGGATAGCCGCCGCGGCTCGCATCACTTTCGTGCCAGACGCACCCGCAGCATGGCCACCCACGCTGCGGCCCTGCCCCAGCGCCCTTCGATGACCACGTTGCCCCGGCCATCGACCACTACCGGCAATCGGCTGGCGAACTCGTCCGGCACCTCCACGGTCTGGTCGATGACCACGCCGAGACGGCGCGCCGGACCTCGCAGCAGATCCCAGCCCGTCTCGCACAACGGACACGCCTCCTTGGTGTAGAAGATCAGCCGGCGGGCCACGCTAGGGTCCACCCACGATGAGACCCGTCACCGCCTTCGTCGTGATCGGCCTGATTGCGCTGATACTGGCGGCGTTCATCATCCAGGCGGTCACCCAGTCGCCGTGATCTCAGGGCCGGGCCGGCGCGTGGACACGCCGAGCTGGACTGCGACACCCTCTGCTATCGGAAAGCCCTCGTCGGCACGGCCGCCCCTCACCGCGATTGCCACGTGCCCGTACGAGTCGACGTGCACGAGACCCTCCCCCTCGGCCACGTCGCCGTAGGCCGTGGCCCACATGAGGTCGTATCCCACTCCTCCGACCACCAGCCGAACCGGGGCGCCGGGCCTGGCCCCCGTCGCGGTGAGGTCTTCCGGTGTGACGTTGGTCTGGGCGTTGCCGAATCCATCGACCCACCACACCTCTCCGCTCACCATGCCGTCCGCCGTCTCCACCAACGGCAGCAGTAACGGCGTCACCGCCCCTTCGGGAACCGGTGGACCGAGGTCCTCGAGCGTGGCCTCGCCCGAGGCCAGCACCGCCGCCGCCGGTGCGAACAGGTCTCGGCCGTGGAATGTGGCCCCTGCCGCCGGGAGGCGAAAGCGGGGATCCTCCAGCGACACGATGGCGGACGCCCCGCCGACCATCGCCACAGCCGGGGCCAGCAGTCCATTGTCGGGGCCGACGAAATGGCCCCACGGGGTAAGGGCGGCGATGGCACGCCGCTCCGTGCCGACGCCGGGATCGACGACGGCCAGTGCCACGCCCTCGGGCATGTACTGGATGGCCCGGAGCAAGGCGAGCGCGCCGGCACGGATGTCTCCCCGGGGCAGGCCATGGGTGATGTCGAGCACTGTCACGTCCGGGGCGATACGTCCGATGACGCCGTGGACGACTCCGACGAACTCGTCGTCGAGACCGAAATCCGAGAGGAACGAGACGGTGGCAGCCATGGCGCGGCAGCCTACCGCCGCCCGGGATGCCTCAGGACTGCTCGCGGATGAATCGGATGAGCTCTGCCTGGGAGTGGACACCGAGCTTTCGGAACACGGACTTCAGATGATTCCGGACCGTGTGCGGCGACACACAGAGGACCTCGGCGACGCCGGCGACCCGGTGTCCCTCCAAGAGCATGCCCACGACCTCACTCTCCCGGGCCGACAGCTCGGCTGGCAGGCGAGCGGCCTGCGGCGGCTCCGGAGCGCCAGTCTTCACCCGGTCCACCTCGTGGGCGATACGTTGCAGCGCTCGCTCCAACGCCTGAACGCGGGCATCGGCGGTGCCGGCGAGCGGCACGAACAGCCAGAGGTAGGCAACCGGGCTCGGAGCACCATTCCGTTGCACGGGTAGCGTCTTGACGGCCACCGGGACCAGTTGTCCACTCGAACTGCGGATGGACCACTCCAGGGAGAGGGTGTCACCGCGGCGAGCCGCCGCCCGATGTCCGCGGTATCGCTCGTGTAGCTCGGAGGGCAGGAACGCCGGTGGTTCAGCCGAGTGGAGCGGCATGCGGGCGTCGCCACCCACCAACGCGTCGAGGGCAGCGTTGGAGTAGGTCCGTTCGCCGGCGTCGTTGGTGACGAGCAGTCCGTCCGACAGTGCGTCGAACAACGCCTGGAGCGGCAACACGAATTCGCGGGAGGGACCGGTCCGCATCGCGTCGATCATGAAGCCCCCCTCGTCCATCATCGAGAGCCCCCCGGCGCATACCGGCGCGAGCGAGCGCCGCGGCTCGAACTCGTTCCCCGTTCCCCCATTCCGTTCCGATCCCCCGACTTGACCCCGGTTCGACACTACCTCATCTCGGACCGGCTTTCGACCCTGGACGCCGCTAGGCGATTCCGCAGCGATCCAACGCGGCCAGAAACGAGCGAGACTCGATCTCGGTGCCGATCGTCACCCGCAACCACTCCGTGCCATGCTCGCCGGAGTCGAAGCGGCGGCAGATCACGCCCTGCTCGATGAGGGCCTCCAACGTTCTGGTCGGTGCCGCCATGTAGACGAAGTTGGCCTCACTGGCGGCAAACTCGTACCCACGCTCCGCCAGGCCCTTCTCGACGATGACGCGCGACAAGGCCGTTTCGTGGGCACGAGCCGCTACCCGCTCAGGATGCCGCAGCGCCTCGATGGCCGCCACCTGACCCAGAGAACCGACACCGAACGGCAGGTGGACCTTCCTGAGCAGTCGGAGGTTGTCTGGGTGGGTGATGGCGTACCCGACGCGAAGCCCGGCGAGGCCGTAGATCTTGCTGAACGTGCGGTACACGATCACGTTGGGGCGCTCCACCGCCAGCGGGACCGCACTGGAGAAGTCAGCGGCCTGGACGAACTCCCCGTAGGCCTCATCGATGGCCACCATCACGTCCTCGCCGAGCGTATCGATGAACTCGACGATGGCACGGTGCGACACGTGCGTGCCGGTGGGGTTGTTGGGATTGCACACGTACGCGACCGTCGTGTCGTCGCGCACCGCGGCAGCCATGGCATCGAGATCCGTGGTCAGCGACCCGTCCAGCGCCACCGCCAGCGGCTCCGCGCCGGACGCGATCGTGGCCAGCCGGTACAACGCGAAACTCGGGGTGGCGAACACCGCGCTGGTCCCCGGTCCGCTGAGGGCGAGTGCCGTGGTGAGGATGATGCGATTGCTGCCGCCGGCGACGAGCACCGCTTCGGCGTCGACACCCCAATGCTCGGCGATCGCCGTGCGGAGGCCGACCGGGTTGTTCTCCGGGTAGCGGTTGACGCCCGGCACCGCGGCCCGGACCGCCTCGACCACCTCGGGGAACGGAGGCAGCGAGCTCTCGTTCGCACTCAACTGGATGAAGCGCTCGGCGTCGGAGCCGGCCTGACTCGGCCGCAGCCCGGCGCGGTATTCGCTGAGCTGGTCGAGCATGGTTCGAAAGCGCGGCATGCGGCCGAGCCTACTTCCGTCCCACCGCATCCCGGTCCCATGGCATTCCCACCGGTGGCCGTCGCCGGTCGATTACGCTGGCCACCCAGGGCTGGAGAATCGAGAAACGGGGAATCGCAGCGTGCCGCTGAACTTCGACCTCGCCGGGAAGCGCTACCCGGCGGCGACGACCACCATCACATCGGAGCAGATCGCGGCCTATGCCGATGCGTCCGGTGACCCCCATCCACAGCATCAGCCGGGTGAGGGCCAGGTGGCCTCTGCGATCTTTCCGGTCGTGCCGGCTTTCGCGCTGCTCGGCGCCGCCACGATGGATCCCGAACTCGGCATCGACAACCCGCTGATGATCGTGCACGGCGAGCAACGCTTCAGATACCACCGGCCCATCCGGCCCGGCGACGAGCTCACGCTGCAGCCGGTCCTGGAATCGGTCAACGACAAGGGCAAGCACGCCACGTTCGTCACTCGCGTGGACATGACCGACGCCGCCGGCGACCTCGTCAACGAGCAATGGGCGACGATCCTGGTGCGTGGCGGAGGCTCCGGTGCGAGTCGGGCCAAGGACGAATCCGCCAAGGCATCGGAACCGCCGAGTGGGCAGCAGTTCACGCAAACCGTCCCGGTCGACATGCCGCAGCGCTACGCGGCGGCCTCGGGTGACCACAATCCGATCCACCTCGACGATGCCGTGGCGCAAGCGGTGGGCCTTCCCGGCGTCATCAACCATGGCCTCGGCACGCTCAGCCTGGTGACGGGGGGACTGGTCGCCGAGCTGTGCGGAGGCGACGTCACCCGCCTCGAAGAGCTGGCATGTCGGTTCACCGCGATGGTGTCTCCAGGGGATGAGCTCACCACCACCGTCACCGCCGGGGGTGACGGTGCGTTCCGATTCGAGACGGCGACCGACGACGGTGTCGTGGTCACGGGCACGCTGCGCGTCCGAGGAGAGGCCTGATGGCCCGACTCCGGCTGTTCGCCAACCTGAGAGAGGTCGCCGGATCGTCGTCGGTCGACATCTCTGGCGCGTCCGTGGGAGAGGTACTGGACACGGCAGTCGAGCGCTACGGAGGTCCGTTCTCGGCCGCTCTGGACACTGCACAGGTGTGGGTGAACGGCGATCCCGCCGAGCGTTCCACCGCCGTCGGGCCCGGGGATGAGGTCGCGGTCATTCCGCCCGTCTCAGGCGGCGCCGAGGCCGCTGCCGCGATACCCGGGTCCTACGCCACCGCCGTCGCCGCCGCCCTGGTGGTGGCTCTGTTCGCTGCTGCCATCGCTTCGCTGGAGATCTTCGTGCTCGCCGTGGTGGCAGCGGGCCTGGCGTGGGTGTGGGATCTCACCGACGTCGCCAAGGTGCGGCACGTGCACCTCGTGGCCATCCCGCCGCTGATCGCCGTCGCGCTCGCTGCAAACGGTGCATTCGGCTGGGGCTTCGCCGGCTTCGCCATGGGCGTGATTCTGGGCGTGGTGGTGAGCCTGGTCTGGGCGGTCGTGAGCTCCGAGGATCGCGCGGTGGACTCCATCTCAGTGACCGCCGTCACGGGAGTCATCGCCTCGGTGGGCGCCGGGGCACTGGTGCTGGTGCGGATGCGTTCGGTCGCCGAGGCGGTGGCATTCCTCGTCGTCGTGGTTGCCGCCGGAGTGCTCGGCGGAGCGGCGGCACTCTTGGGAGACGCTGTCCCGGTGGACCGCAATCTGGCCACGCTCGTCGGTGCCGTGCTGGGTGCGGTGGCCGTCGGGCTGGCGGCCGACACGATCTCGCTACCGGTGGCCCTGCTGGGAGGCGGCGCGGTGACGGCCGGCATCGTGGCCGGGAACACGTTCGGATCACTCGCTCGGGCGGGCACCGTGCTCCACACTCAGCGCCCTCCAGGCGTGCTCACCACCTTCGATGGTGGACCAATCGCGGCCCTGCTCTTCTGGCTGGTGCTGACGATCTTCGCCTGAGCTTCCCGTCAAGCTCGGGGCGCAGGTGCCGATGTTGTTCGGAGAGAGTTTTCTTGCGACGAGGTAGGAGCTAGCCTGCATGCCGATCATGAGGCTTCTGCGCCACTGGCGCCAGCTACTCGGACTCACCATCGCCTTCCTTCTCTTGTTGGCGCCCATGCCCGCGTCCGGACAAACCAAGGCGGATGTGGACCGCACCAAGCAGGCGCTGGACGATGCCACCGCCAAGCTGCAAGAGGTGACCGCGCAACTCGAGGACGCCGTGGCGCGCTACCAGGCAGTCAACAGCGAGCTCGAGGACCTCACCTGGCGCATCTCCGGTCTGTACAGCCGGATCCAGGACTACGAGTACCAGGTGGGCGCCCTCCGCGACACGGCTCGGGACCTCGTGCTGGAGGCGTACATGGGTGGCGGTGCCGACCTGATCTCGGTCGCGTTCGAGGCAGGCTCGCTGCAAGATCTCATCACCACCCAGGAGCTCCTCACCCGCGCCACCGAAAACGACGTCATCACCCTGGACCGACTCGAGGCCGTCAAGCGAGAGATGGACCGCCTGAAGGAAGAGCTCCAGGTGGACCAGGATCGCGTCACCGAGCTGCGCGCCGAGGCCGAGATCTTGGTGGAGGAGGTCGAAACCCTCTACGAAGCGGCGGATGCCGAGTACTCCAAGGCGAAGGCGGCGAACGCCACGGCGGTGGCCAAGTTCGAGGAGGAGCAGCGTAAGAAGCGACTGCTCGAGCTCGCCCGCAAGCAAGGAGCGGCCGCCGGTGCCAGCGCCGGTGCGGTCGCCGGTTTCGTGTGCCCCCTTCCTGGTGGAAGGTTCATCAACGATTGGGGCTTCCCGCGTAGCGGCGGCCGCACCCACAAGGGCACCGATGTGTTCGCGCCCAAAGGGACTCCCCTGCTCGCCGTCGCCGACGGCGTCGTGACGCTCCGCTCGTCGAGTCTGGGCGGCGTCACGGTGTACCTGACGGCCAACAACGGCACGCTGTACTACTACGCCCACCTCAATGGGTACGGCCCCGGTATGTCCAGCGGGGTGCGGGTATCGGCGGGACAAGTGGTCGGTTACGTCGGCAACAGCGGCAACGCCATCAGCACTCCACCACACCTGCACTTCGAGATCCATCCGAACGGCGGAGCCGCCGTCAATCCCTATCCGACGCTCTCCCGGGCGTGCTGACATGACCGAACCGCATCGGCGACGCATCGACATCATCGCCGACCCCGAGTTCGTCGGCGATCTCTCGGGCATCGACATCGATGAGCTGCGCAGCCGCCGGACCATGTGCGACGACGTCGACAACGAGCTGTCCTACTACCGGCGTCTCCTCCACGGCCGTATGGACCTGCTGTCGTTCGAACTGCGCCGACGGAGCGGTGAGGAGACCAGATCGCTCATCGAGGCGCTCCCGGAGATCCTGGCGGGCAACGAGGGGATGACCGTGGCACCCACCACCGGCCGCGCCGTGCCGGTCGAGATTCCAGAGCTGCCCGACACCGGCAGGCGCACCGTCGACCGGGCGCTGTCCGACGACTTCTTGTCCCGGCTCCCCGATCTGGAGCAGGACGAGCTCGAGGAGATCCAGAGGGTGCTCACTGAGGTCGAGGGGGAGATCTCACAGCAGCGCCGGGTGGTGTACAACGCGTACGAGCAACTCCAGGCGGAGCTCACCAGGCGCTATCGGGATGGCCTCGCCGACATCGACCAACTCCTCGGCACCTAGCTCAGGGGGTCCCCCACCGGTGATCGCCGGTCCCACCCGAATCCGGCGAACCCGAAGCGGCCTCGACGAGACCGTCCACGGCGGATGGTGGGCAGTCGCCGACGCCTCCGGCGGGGTGCTGGCGGCGTCGCCGGGAGCCGACACTCCCTTCTACTTCAGGTCCACCATCAAGCCGATCCAGGCCTGGGTGAGCCAGGGCGCCGGCGCCGATCTGTCCCCGGAGCAGCTCGCAGTTGCGTCGGCGAGTCACGGGGGCCTGCCGGTGCACCTGGCGTACGTACGGCGCATGCTCGCTGAGGTCGATCTCGACGAATCGGCCTTGGAATGTCCGCCGGACTGGCCGCTCTCCGATGTCGCCACGCGCCTCGCCACGTGGGCGGGTCATCGCCGGCGGCGGCGGATCTTCCACAACTGCTCGGGGAAGCACGCCGCCATGTTGCGGGCATGCGTGGCGTCAGGCTGGCCCACTGCAGGCTATTCGGCAGCCGACCACCCTCTCCAGCAGCGCATCGTCACCGCCGTCGCCGACGTGTCCGGGTTCGATCCCACACCCACCGGCGTCGACGGCTGCGGCATTCCCACGCTCCGCACCACCGTCGTGGCCACAGCGGTGACCTTCGCGCGGCTCAGCTGCGAGGAGCGGTACGCCGACGTGCGCACCGCCATCAGCCGCTTCCCGGGGCTCGTCGGCGACCACAACCGATCCGACGGCGCATTCGCCGCCTGGTGGGGTGGGCCCGTGAAAGCCGGAGCGGAAGGTCTGATCGGAGCCGGCCGCAACGGCCTCGGCTTCGCCTATCGCAGCCACGACGGCTCATCCCCGCTGGCCGTGACCGGGCTCGTGGCGCTGACCACCAGCGCCGGTGCGCTGTCGCCCGCCGCCGTCGAGGCCCTGGCCGAGATCGCTCACCCGCCTCTGCTCGGCGGAGGTCGGCCGGTCGGCAGGGTCGAAGTCGACTGAGCCGCCCGGCGGCGGATTCAGCCGACGTCGGCGACCGACGTGATGTGCGGGAACCACTGCCGGTGCAGCTCCCCGCAGTACTCGGCGACCATCTCGTCCAGGTAGGCCCGGTCGACGGAGGTCAGCACGTCGAAGCTCTTGACCGGCCTGGCGAACGCATGACTCTTGCCGACGTCGAGTCGATTCGGGTCCCCTCCCACGAATTCGGCGATCTCGAACCGTCGCTCCTTGATCTCCGAGGTCGGCACCACCATGAGGCGCTCGGCGGGAACGGAATCCAGAACGAACCGATTGTGCTCGTTCCAGTACTGGAGGTATGCCGTCAGGGGGAACAGGCCGGGTCTCTCCAGTGCCGCATCACCCGCAGTGAACTCCGCATTGCGGTGGGCGTAGCGATGGAGGCGTAGCTCGTACCACACGCCCTCGTCGGGGCTGGCGAGGTTCTGGTTGATCTCGGAGTTGACCCACGAGTACGGGTCCCGCACAGTCAGCACGAACTTGGCGTCCGGCCATGTAGTGGCCAGCAGGTCGGCGAAGTAGTGGAGCGGATGGGCCGCCTCCAGCTCCAGCCATAGCCGCCGATCACGCGTGCGCAGCCACTCGACCAGGACATCATCTCCCAACGTGCCGGCGGCGCGCTCGAAGATCTTCTCGGCCAAGGGGCCGGGTCGGCCCTCGTGGGTGGCACGATGCCCGGCGGCGAACATCCGCGAGATGGAGTGGGTGCCGCTCTTGGGAACGCCGACGCAGTAGGCCCTGAAGTGGCGCCGATACACGATGGGCTTCAACCAGTCGCGGACGTTCATCACAACGTTCATGCACGGCGAGGTTACCCGGCGCTGGCGACCGCTCGATGTGCCGGTCTACCGTGCTGGTGAGATCGCAGAAGGAGGCCCCACCTTGGTCACGAAGTACATGCTCGACGAGAGCGAGATGCCCACGCAGTGGTACAACATCATCCCCGACCTCCCGGAGCCCCCGCCGCCGCCGCTCCATCCCGGGACACACGAGCCCGTAGGGCCGGACGATCTCTCCCCGCTCTTCCCCATGGGGTTGATCATGCAGGAGGTCACGTCCGACCGCTTCGTCGACATACCCGAGGAAGTGCAAGAGGTTTACCGGTCCTGGCGACCCTCGCCGTTGTATCGGGCCCGAAGACTGGAGAAGGCGCTCGGCACGCCGGCTCGTATCTACTACAAGTACGAGGGGGTGAGCCCCGCCGGTTCCCACAAGCCGAACACGGCGGTACCCCAGGTGTACTACAACGCCGTCGAGGGCGTGAAGAAGCTGACCACCGAGACCGGGGCCGGCCAGTGGGGCAGCGCCTTGGCCTACGCCTGCGCCTTGTTCGGTCTCGAGTGCGAGGTGTGGCAAGTAGCGGCCTCGTTCGCCGAGAAGCCCTACCGCAAGTCGATGATGGAGGTGTGGGGCGCCACCGTGCACTCGAGCCCGTCCGACATGACCGAGGCGGGTCGGGCGATCCTCGCCCAGGACCCTGACAGCCCGGGCAGCCTGGGCATCGCCATCAGCGAGGCGGTCGAGGCGGCTGCTGCCGATCCCGAGGTGAAGTACTCACTCGGCAGCGTGCTCAATCACGTCCTCATGCACCAGACGATCATCGGTGAGGAGGCGTTGCTGCAGCTGCAGAAGGCGGGCGACAGCCCCGACCTGCTCGTCGGCTGCACCGGCGGCGGCTCCAACTTCGGCGGGCTCTCGTTCCCGTTCATCCGGGAGAAGATGGCCGGCACCATGAACCCGACCATTCGGGCGGTGGAACCGGCGGCATGCCCGTCGCTCACCCGCGGGACGTACACCTATGACTTTGGCGATACCGCCGGTATGACCCCGCTGATGAAGATGCACACGCTGGGCCACGATTTCATCCCCGACACCATCCATGCCGGGGGGTTGCGGTACCACGGCATGTCGCCGCTCATCTCGCACATCTACGAGCTGGGTCTCATGGAAGCGGAGGCCATCGGCCAGAGCGAGTGCTTCGAGGCCGGGGTGCAGTTCGCCCGTACCGAAGGCATCGTCCCCGCTCCGGAGCCGACCCACGCCATCGCGGCGGCGATCCGCGAGGCCAATCGATGCATCGAGACCGGGGAGGAGAAGGTGATCCTCACCGCGCTGTGCGGCCACGGCCACTTCGACATGGCGGCATACGACAAGTACCTCTCAGGGGAGATCGAGGACTTCGACTATCCGGAGGAGAAGGTGGCGGCCGCCATGGAGCGGGTTCCCGTCGTGACGGGCTGACCGAGACACCTCCGCAAGCGCCGGGCCGGTGCGAGCGTCGCGCCTGCCCGCTGCTGCGACTGTCGCGACCCTGGAATGCTGCCACCGCGCATCGCGTTACCCTGTCCGGGCCGTACTCCCAGGAGCTTCATGAGGATCCACGACGACTGGTCGACCCCTGCGTTCGACCTGCCTGCCGTAGCACCGAGTACAGGTCCGTTCCCCCAGAAGACGCTCAAATCGGTGTGGTGGCACCTGATGGGAGCTGACGCCGACCGGGTGGAACTGGTCGAGAACTCTGCCGGGCTGCTGCCGTTGCTGCGCGGCCCTGCCGGGGTACGTTTCATCGGAGACCCGGACCTGTTCGATTACCACAGCCCCCTCGGAGTCGGGGTCGCCGATCTGGTTGGCGATTACCTGTCAGACCTCGAACCAGGTACCAGCTTCCGTTTCGACAGCCTTCCGGCCGAAGCCGCCGAGCCGATCCTCAAGGGGGTCCACCAGGCCGGGCTCCCCGTGGACCTCACGCCGCATACGGTGACGGCCGTGCTGACCCTCCCCGAGTCGTTCGACGAGTACTTGATGTCGCTGGGCAAGAAGGAACGACACGAGATCCGGCGCAAGCGGCGCCGTTTTGCCGCGGCCCTGGGTGACCCGACCCTCGAGAGATCCACCTCACAGACCGACCTCGACGCCTTCATCGGCATGCACCGCAGCTCCGATGGCGAGAAGGGCGAGTTCATGACCCAGCGGATGGAGACCTTCTTCCGTCTCCTCCTGGAGCGAGCGGGGGCCGTCCTCCACATCCTGCGAGCGGAAACGGGCGAACCGGCCGGAGCCGCGTTCGGCTTCGAAGATCCGGACGCCTACTACCTGTACAACTCGGCGTATGAACCCGAGTACCGGGACGCCTCCCCCGGCATCGTGCTGCTGTCGCATCTCATCGAGGAGGCCATCGCATCGGGACGGGCCACCTTCGACTTCTTGAAGGGCGATGAGGACTACAAGTTCCGGCACGGCGCCGAGCCTCGCGCCCTGTACGTCATCGAAGGCGCGACGTGATCACCACAGTGGCGTACCTGTCGCTCCACACGTCGCCGCTGGCACAGCCCGGCGCCGGTGACTCCGGCGGCATGAACGTGTACATCCACGAGCTGGCCCGCACCATGGCCCGACGCGGCATCCACGTGGACGTCTACACGAGGCGAACCTCTCCCGACGAACCCGACCGAGTGGAGGTCGCGGCCAACTACGCGGTCCTCCATGTGACCGCCGGACCGGTCGAACCGCTGCCGGCCGGCGAGCTGTCGGACCATGTCGCCGAGTTCGCCGAGGGCGTGATCAAGGAGGCGTACGCCAGGGGCAATGACTACGACGTGGTGCACAGTCACTACTGGCTGTCCGGGTGGGCGGGCGTGATCGTCAAGGAGGCACTCGGCATCCCGCTGGCCAACTCGTTTCACACGCTCGGCCGCATCAAGGATGCGACTCGCCGCAGCGACGAGCCGGCGTCCAGCGCCACCCGCCTCCTCACCGAAGACGAGGTGATCGCCCAGTCCGACTGCGTCATCGCGTCCACGCCCTACGAGGCTCAGGACCTGATGGACCACTATGACGCCAGCCCGGAGCGGCTGTGCACGTCGCCTCCCGGCATCGACCACACCATCTTTCATCCGGCCGATCGTGGGGCGGCTCGGAGCTGGCTCGGGCTGGGCGACGAGCCGATCGTGCTCTTCGTCGGCAGGATTCAGCCCTTGAAGGGCTTGGATGTGGCCGTCAGTGCCATGTCGATGCTGGGACCTGATGTCCACCTCGTGGCAGTTGGCGGCCCCAGCGGGCCGGCTGGAAAAGCGGAGCACCAACGATTGCAGGCGTTGGCCGGCGACCTCGATCTGCAGGACCGCGTGCACTTCGTGCCGCCGCAGCAGCACGAACAGCTCGCCGAGTTCTATCGGGCGTCCAATGTGCTCGTGATGCCGTCGCGCAGCGAGTCGTTCGGTCTCGTCGCTGCCGAGGCCCAGGCCTGCGGCGTGCCCGTGGTCGCCGCCAAGGTGGGCGGCTTGGCCCACATCGTGGCCGACGGGGAGTCGGGGTTCTTGGTGGATGGATGGGACCCGGCAGACTACGCCCGGGCCATCGGGCGGATCCTCGATGATCCTTCCCTTGCAGCGTCGTTGTCTCGAGGCGCCATCGAATTCGCCGAGCGCTTCTCGTGGCCGGCAACCGCGGACAGACTCCTCGAGCTGTATACCGGCATCACCGCCGATGAGCCCGCCTGAAGTGGAGTGCCGGCGGACCCTCGAATCGACCACGAGCGCCTGGGTCGAGGACGAGACATCGGACGTGGTTTGGGCGGGCGACTACGAAGGGCGTTGGGGCATCCGCATGGCCCAACAGACTCGGGACTTCACCACCGTCTGGTTCGACACCGGCGACCTCACCCTCGGCTACGAGGCGTATTTGCTCCCGGCGCCGCCCAAGAACCGGGAAGAGGTGTACCGCCAATGCCTGGCCCGCAACTGGCGTTCGTTCCGGGCACACATCGCCATCGATCGCCGGGGCGATCTCTACGTCGTGGGGCGAATGCCGGTCACCGAGGTGACTCCGGAGACCTTGGACGAGGCGGTGGGAGCGGTGTACGCGCTCGTCGACCTGTCGTTCCGGCCGCTCATCAGGGCCGGATTCGCCTGATGCCCTCGCGAAAAATCGGCTTGAGAAAGTTGTCGACAAGGGCTTGTGCACAACCGCCTGTGGATAGCGGTGGATAAGTGGATAAGGCCTCGCACGGGCCCGAAACTGAGCGCGAATGCCCCCAAATAGCCGTTTCTGCGCACCGCAGAACGCGAAGAAAAGGCTCGAGCAGGGTGGTTGCATCGTGCGGGGTGCGTACGTACTGTCGCCATCGCTGAGGCCCAAGGTGCTGTACACAGCTAGAACCTCGTTCGGGGAAGTGCGGGGACACGTTGTCAAAGTTCCTTGGGCCTTGGCGCGTCTCGGCGGTGGCACATGACCGCAAGCGACGCCAAGACGCTCCGCCTCACCGGTATTCGCCTACCCATCGCGTGGGAGCATCTCGACCTTCCTTCACCTGTCCGTCTCGGTGACATCACGCTGTCGCAAGGGACTCCCGGATGGCGGTGGGAGCCGGCGGCGCCGACATTCGACGCGCCGATCGAGCTGCTCCCCCACCGAGACGCTCCTCCCGTCGACGAACCACGGGTCGATCACGTGGTCCTGATGGTGCCCGACCTCGATGCCGCCATCGAGGTGATGGCGGACGCGAACGCCTCCCCGCGACTTCGGACCCGGGTGCGAGGCCGTCCCATGGCGTTCTACCGGGTGGGGACGATCCTCGAGGTGATCGAGTCGCCGGTGCGGAACCCCTCGCTGTACGGGATCGCACTGGTCACCGCCGAGCCGCTGGAGACAGCCGCGCTACGGTTGCGCGCCCTCGGCAACGACGTCGGGGACCCACATGACGCCATCCAGCCCGGGCGGCGGATCATGACGGTACGGGGCTTCGAGGCAGGGCTGGCGCTGATGTCCCCGGAAGGAGCGGCGCCGTCAGACGCCGAAGATCAGCTGCCGTAGGCGCACCGGAGTGGTGTCGTACGTCTCGAGGTCGATGCGCAAGGATCCCAGCCGCAGCCCCCGCATATCGTCGCCGTGGTGCGTGGCCACGCGCAGCACTCCGCCTTCGTAGCGCAGTACCCCCAACCCGAGGCAGAGTCCGGCGGCGTCCTGCACGCCCACCAGCATGCCATGGAGTCGGTCGAGCTCGAACCCTGCAGGCAAGGTGGGCGCAAACACCGTCGGCGCCACCCGCCACTGGCCGAGTGGTTGCCGCAACTCCTTGGCGAACGCCGCGGCACGCGCCGCGCTCCGGTCGGACGGTGACATGGGAATGATCTCGGGGTCGGCGGCGAGCAGTTCGACCTTCGCCGAGAGAAACCGGCGAAGCATGCCGACGATGGGTTCCATCTCGGAGCCATGTTGGAAGGCCACCACGCGCACGGGGTCGCACAGCTCCATGGTGTGGTACTTGAGCGTCTGACCGACCACGCCCGAGACCACGCTCGTGGTGTCCAGGATCACGTAATCGCTCTGGCGGCGGCCGACTTCGACGAGTGCCGCCGTCGAGACGACATGTGGCAGTACCACGCCGTCGGGAGTGGTGGACCCGACGAATCGCAACTCATCGGCGGCGGCGAGCGAGTCGAGGTCTTCGGGTCGGCGCACCCAGTGCAGGCCGACACAAGCCGGAGGTCCCACGGTGGTCTGCGAGAGATCGGAATCCACGTACGCCGCGGACTTCCCCATCTCGACGACCTGGGCCAACAACCGACGGGCGAAGGTGGTCTTCCCGGTGTCGGCCGCACCGATGATCATCACCACACCCGGGTGGGAGAGGAACCGATCGAGATCCACCACTGTCCTCCGTCGCGCCTTGGGTCGCGTCGAGTCTACGGGATGTGGGCGGGGGCCGAACTACGGCTGGGCTACGGCGCAAATGTACGATGGCCCGGGCCACGCCAGAGAGACCAGAGTGAGCAACCGCACGTCCTCGATCGCCACCATGCGCCGCCGCCGGCGTGGCCTGGTCGTGTGCCTGCTGCTGCTGATCATCCTGCTGCCGGTTCCGGCGCTCGCCGTCGGGGTAGGGGTCTTCCCGCAAACGCTCGAATTCGGGGAAGTGCTCCGCGGTGCCCGACTCACCCGCAGCCTCGGGGTGATCAACGACTCGGATGAGCCACGCATCCTGACGTTCGGCTCGACCGGAGCCGTGGGACCCTGGCTCACGGCGAGCCGCCCCACCGACGGCCGTGTCTTGGAAGCGCTGGAGATGGCGCCGGGGGAGCGGGCATCGGTGAACATCACGATGGTGGTGCCCGACGAGGTCTCCAACGGAAGCGTTTCCGGGGAGCTGCGCGTGGTGTCGAATCCGACTCCCGACAACACGCAGGACGGCGCCGAGGTGGGCGTCGGCGTCGTCGTCCCCGTGAACGCCTCCGTCACCGGGACTCAGAACCTCGCCGGCAGGATCGACGAGTTCTTCCTCAGCGAAGTCGAAGCCGGTCTGCCTTTGATCGGCACCGTGACGATCACCAACGAGTCCAACGTCACCATCCAACCGGACGTGAGCATGGAGGTGTTCTTCGACTCCGAGTCCGTCGGAATCGTCGAGGTGGAGACGCTGGCACTGGCAACCGGCGAGAGCGGTACGTTCGTGGCCGAATGGCCCACCTCCGGCCAACCCGAAGGCGACTACACGGCGCGGGTCGAGGCGAGCTTGTCGGATCTGCGGCTGGAACCGCGCATCGCCGATTTCACCCTGCTGCCCAGCGGATCGCTGAGCCGCAGTGGCGAGCTGCAGACGCTGGAGCTCGACAATCTCCCCGGGCCCGGCGGTATCGCCGTGGTGAATGCGACCGTGGTCAACGACGGCCAGGTGGAGACCAAAGTGCGCTTCATCGGCGATCTCCGCCTCGAAGGCCTGGTGGTGCAACCCGTCGGCAGCCTGGATCGACGCATTCTCCCCGATGAGAGCGTGGTCATTCAGCTGTTCATGGATGTCGAACGCGAGGGGATCTACACCCTCAGCGGTCGGGCCGACTTCGACGGGGTGCAGAGCGAGGTGCGCAGCCTGACGTTCGAGGTCGGAGCCGAGGACAGCATCTGGTCGCGCCCCTCCACGTGGATCATCGGCGTGGGTGGGTTGGTGCTCCTGGCGTTGCTACTCGTGGTGTTGATTCGCTACAGCCGATACCTAGAACGCCGATAACCCGACTTACACCCTGAGACACAACCTGGTACAGTCTCATTTGGAGGCCGGAATGGCATTCGTCGTTTTCGGGCGGATCTGTTTTCGGGGGCAGAAAGGGAACAGTTGACGGTTCGGAGCGACGCTCTGCGTAGTGTGGTGAGGCTTGGCGCTGCTTTTGCGCTTCTCGTGGCCCTCATGACCCTGACGCCTCCTGCCCACTCCTTGGTGCGTTCCGACGACGACGCCACGGCACGAGTGGCGTGCACCTGGCAGCTCGTCGACATGGATCCGGTGGGACAGTCGGGCATGCAGTACGTCGACGCAGTCGGCCTCCACGACGACAACGCCGACACCATGCCGAGTCGAGTGGGCTGTGCCGGCGACGTTCCGAAACAGCAGGAATCGATCAACCGCACCATCCAGGTCACCGCCAACCCGAACGACGATCCCGGTCGGCGCGCCATCCAGCTCTGGTCGTCGATCAACTACGAGACCGGCATCGACACGGTCGGCATCGCTTACTGGGACGTCTTCTATCCGGATGGGAGCTTCAAGGAACGCGTCGAGGCCCGCAAGGCTTCTTGCTCGCAGCACGGCATCGATACCTCCGCCGACGATGCCGACGCCGGGAGCATGTTCGCCGCCGCCATCGGCAGCGGCCAGATGGATGCCGCCGCCGCTCGGGCGCTCGTCGCTCGGTGCGCGGCAGGCGCAAGCGGGCTCTATCGAGGCGTGGTCACCCTGAGCGCCACGGAGCCGTGCGGTCAGTACCGAGTCGACGCCCAGGCCGCCTCGGCCCCCGGCATCGACGTGCTGACCTCGTACTTCGACAACATCTGTGTCCAGCACCTCGCCATCGACTTCGACACGATCGGGTGGGGACAGATCGACGCCGGCCAGACCCGCGTGCTCCAGGGAGACCTGAGCGCCTCCACCGCTGCGGCTCCCACCGCCAACAACCGCGGCAGCGGCGGTCTCAACCTCGGCGTGGCGTTCAGCCCGATGGAACCAGTCAACGAGACCGGTGGCCCGGCAGGGGGCGCCGCGATCACCGAATTCGGGGCCGCCTTCGGAGTGAGCTCGACTGCGCTGCAAGCGCTCGACACCGTGACCGCGGGCCAGGCGGTGTGGTTCGACAGCGCAGCAGATCAGACATTGTGCACGGGTGAAACGGGTCGGCTCGACCTGATGGTGCATGCACCCGATCACCTTGCCGGCGGTGTGTACCACGGCAGCATCCAGGTGCTGGGCCGGCCGGACACGGCAGACGGCGGGCGGACGTGCAACAACGACAAAGGCGTGTGGGGCGGCGAGGCGATCGATGGGTCCAACCAGCGGAACGCCGGTGTCTTCGTCGCCGCTCCCGCCCCCATCGACGTCGCCCAGACCGTGGTGGCTGTCGGCTCGATCGGCTCCCGGCCCGGCTCGAACTCCGATGCCGTCAACGCCGCGCCGGCGCCCACTCCCTCACCCGTCGACTTCAGCGCCCCTCCCACCGACGTGCTGCCGACACGCGGCGAAGGCTTGGCGCTCGGCTCGACCGTGGTGGAAGTACTCAACGTCTCCCTCGGCACCAATGCACCGCTCGAGCGAGGCACCCTGGGCCCGTTCCCCGGCGAGAGAATTCCGGAGGTCCCAGGTCAGTTCGTCGGTGAAGCCGGCGCTACGCCGCCCGCCGACGACTCGGCCACCGAACCGGAAGCCGTCGGTGTCATCGCGGCGCCGGCACCGATCGCCGCCCCCACCCCTGCACCGTCCCCGTCGACCGGCGGCGACACCGACTGCGGGGCGAGACTCATCACCCAGCAATTCGACATCGAAGCGCAGGCTGAGATCTGGACGTTCCTGTGCGCCACCTCCGCCGGCGACACGATCGACGAGCCGCTCGTTGCCGACGGCAATGGGGCGACGCCGGGCGACGCCGCACCCACTCCGGCCACACCGGGAACGGACACCACTCCGCCGCCGACGGCCGGCACGGGCGCACCCCCCGCCGATGATGCGCCGCCGCCGAGCACCGAGCCGGGCACCGGTGATGACGATCCCGGCGCGCCGCCCACCACGGAGCCGCCGCCGACGACGACCACCCAGCCGCCTCCACCGCCGGAGGAGAAGCCGTTCCTCATCTACGCGTGGCTGATCATCGACGACGAGACCGGGCTCGCGCTCGGCTACATGTACGAGTTCGAGACCGAAGCCGGGGACCGCACCGAGGCCTCGCTGGAGCTGCTGGCCTACTGCGACCCGTTGGAGAGCTGGGACGAGGACGATGACGGGTTCAACGACGGCGACGTCAATGAGAACTCGCGTCTCGACGAAGGCGAGGAGTGGTCCTTCACCTGCTCGCAGGACGAGATCCCGCCGGAGCTGCTTGTTCCTGGCGTCGGCACGTTCATCAACGCCCCGTAGCCACCGCTCCCCTCCCGTGCTCGGCCATACTTGGTGACTCGAGGAGTACCCATGGAGTCCGTGGACATCGTCGAAGTGGGCCCGCGCGACGGGCTCCAGAACGAAGCCGTCATGCTGTCGACCGCGGCCAAGGTGTCCCTCATCAGCCGAGCCGTGGCGGCGGGCTTGCGCCGCATCGAGGTCGCCAGCTTCGTGAGCCCCAAGGCGGTGCCGCAGATGGCAGACGCCGAGGAGGTGTGCGCTCAGCTCCCCGAGGACGACCGCGTCTCCTACATCGGCCTGGTACTCAACCGCCGTGGCCTGGAGCGGGCGCTCGCCACCACCGTGGACGAGGTCAACTTCGTCGTCGGAGCCACCGAGACATTCAACCTCGAGAACCAGGGAGCCGCCGTCGACGAGACCATGTCGGCCATCGAGGAGATGGTGCCGCAGGCCCGCAACGCCGGCTTGGGCACCTCGGCCACGATCAGCGTGGCGTTCGGGTGCCCGTACGAGGGCGAGGTCGATCGCGCCCAAGTGGCGGGCCTCGCCCACCGGCTGGCGGCTACGGGCATCGACGAGCTTGCGCTGGGCGACACCATCGGCGTGGCGGTACCCACCGACGTGACGGCCCTGCTCGCGGCGCTGACCGATCTCCCCGGCAACCCGCGACTTCGCTGCCACTTCCACAACACTCGCAACACCGGCTACTCGAACGCGTATGCAGCCGTCGAGGCCGGCGTTCGGGTGCTCGACGCCTCGTTGGGAGGGGTGGGAGGCTGTCCCTTCGCACCCAACGCCACCGGCAACATCGCCACCGAGGACCTCGTCTACCTGATGGAGCGCATGGGATTCGCCACCGGCGTCGATCTCAGCGCGCTGACCGAGGCGTCCACGTGGCTGGGCACCCAACTCGGCAGCCCCGTGCCGGCGTTGCTGGGCAAGGCCGGTCCCTTCCCGTAGCCGACCACATTCATCGGCTCGTGGGCATAGACTCGGTTCGGTTTGAGCGCCTTCAGTCGTCGGATCGTGTCCACGGCAACAGGCCGCAGTTCCTCATCCGAGACGTTCGACGGAGTCGCGACCTCGTCGACGAATTCAGGCACGTCCCAGACTGCTTGGCCGGCGATCACAACCCGTCCGGCGTTGGCCTCTACGAGTAGCGCTATGTGCCCGGCCGTGTGCCCGGGCGCGGCGAGCACCGTGACTCCGTCTGCGATGGTCAAGTCCTCGTGGACCAGGTGGCGCTGGGGCTGAGGTGGAAGGGCCCACTCGTCGATCGTGTAGATGGGATCCTGCTCAACCACGTCGATCTCGCTGCGACCGATGAAGAAAGGTACGTCCGTCCCAAAACGTGGGATTCTGACCACAGTGGTCGAAGTGGAGATGGCTGTTGACGATCGCGGTCACCGAGGTCGGCTCGATGCCGGCTGCGCTCAGCGCTCTGTCGAGCAGCACGATGTCGGGGTCATAGAGTTCGCCCGAGCCGCTCGGGCGGGATCGGGATCGGGGAAGCGGCGTTGGTCTCGTATTCCATCATGACCAACGCGACCCGACACTTCGACTGGCTGGCCATCGCCCCGTCTCGTCGCGTCGCAACGTGATGGGCGATTCCTGGCCCGTCAACCTACCGTAGCAATCGGCCCGGCGGGCGACGAGCAGGGGGCCGGGCGACGCCACCAGCCGACGTGGCGTTCGACCCATTGCACGCCGACCACGTGATAGCGTGAGATGACGCCAGGGGGAGATGACGAGAATCCTCGAGGGGCCCGAGACGTGGAATGGGGGGGGCGCGGCGCTGGTCGAACCGAACGACCAACCGGGGCCATGGTGCTGGCTCGCGCCGAGTCACAGCCCGCCATGGTGAGGCGCAGCACGAAGGCTCGCGGCCAGCCGATGGCCTGCGTCATCGGCGATATCAGCATGGTCCGGGCGCTGGGAATCTGCGATCTGCCGGTCGCGGTGGTGACTCACGACAGCGACGACAAGAGCACGCGATCCCGCTACTGTCGAGCCGTCGTCTCGACGCCCAGCTGGGTGACGGAACCAGATGGGGCCGTCGCGACATTGATCGACTGGGCCAAGACGCAGCCGTCGGCTCCGGTGATCTTCTACCAAGGAGACCACGATCTGCTGGCCATCTCCCGCGCCCGCGAGCAACTGGCGCGTCACTTCCGCTTCGTGCTCCCGGACCGGCAGCTGGTCGAGGATCTCGTCGACAAGCTGCGGTTTGCAGAGTTGGCCGAGAGGAAGTCACTGCCGGTGCCGACCACTCTGACCATTCCCGATGGCAGCACGGTCGACGAGACCCTGGAGCGCTGGAACCGGTTCCCGTGCGTGTTCAAGCCTTCGGTCCGGACGAACTGGTACGAGCTGATCGGTAGCGGCCAAAAAGCGCTGCGCGTCGAGACGCGGGCGGAGCTGGAGCGCCTGCTGACCAGGATGGAGGGCGACGATGTCCGCTCCGTGATCCAGGACAGCATCGAGGGGGACGAAGAGAACGTCCTGAGCTATCACGCCTACGTCCGCCCGGGCGGCGAGATCGTCGCCGAGTTCACCGGGCGCAAGATCCGCACGTCGCCGAGGCTCTATGGGCGATCGACCTACCTCGAGATCACGGACGATCCCACGGTTCGAGACCTGGGCCGATCGACGATCGACGCGATCGGTTTCTCGGGGGTGCTCAAGATCGATCTCAAGCTCGACGCCCGCGACCAGCGCCTCTACATTCTGGAGATCAACCCCCGCTTCAACCTATGGCACCATCCCGGCACAGTGGCCGGCGTCGGCATACCCGAGGCCGTCTACCTGGATTGCGTCGCCCCCGATCGGGTCGAGAGGTCCCTGTCGCCCAAGCCCGGCGTGCGGTGGATGGTGCCGTTGTCGGACGCCAGGGCCTTCAGGGAGTACCACGCCGCCGGTCAGCTCTCGCGCCGTCGTTGGCTCTTCGAGCTGTTGACGGTGGACGTGAACGAGGGCCTGCAGTTGAAAGATCCGCTGCCGGCCCTGGCCGACGTGGCCGAGCTGAGCAAGCGCAAGCTGTTCCGCACCCTGTCCAGAGGCGGTTCGGTCGGGTGAGAATCGCCCTGATCTCGGACGTGCACGGCAACCTCGAGGCGCTGGAGGCCGTGCTCGATGACATCGACATCAACAGCCCCGGGGCCAAGGTCGTCTGCGCCGGCGATCTGGTCGGCTACGGGCCCGACCCCGAAGCGTGCATCGATCGGCTGCGGGCCCGCAACGTTCCCTGCATCATCGGGAATCACGAGGAGATGGTACTCGGCCGGCGGGACTTCTCCCGCTGCGCCCGTGCGGGCATCACGGCCGCCGTATGGACTCGGAAGCGGCTCTCGTCGGACGCATGGGAGTTCCTGGACTCGCTGCCGCCCCGCTTGGAAGCCGCTCCCGACGTCATCGTCTGTCACGGCGATCTCGAGGATGCCGACACCTACGTGAGCGACGCGGTTCGGGCCGACCAGGCCCTGAAGCAGCTGGCGTCCGGCTGGCCAGGGGCCCGAATTCTGGTGTGCGGGCACACCCACCATCCTGCGCTGTACTCACGGGCCGGCGGCTTCGACCGCGTGCCCGCTCCCACCGAGCGCGCGCTGCCGCCCGACACGGCCCACATCATCAACCCCGGAGCCGTCGGCCAATCCCGCGACGACCAGCCCCTCGCTCGCTACGCCGTGCTCGACCTCCACACAGACACCGTCCGCTTTCGAGCACTTCCCTACGACCATGGCACCACCATCGCCAAGGCCCGACAGGCCGGGCTCGTGCCCAGCGTGATCCTGCTGAGACCCCGGGGCGCCGGGCGGTACGTCGAGGCACTGAGGCGACGATGGGCGCGACACCGGGCGGAGCGAGCGTCGGTCGCCTCCGCAGCCGGCCCCCGCTGAGGATCCGGGGCCGCAATCGGCGGGGCGGTCAGCCCTCCTGGGGGGCTTCGACACTGATCTGCCACGGCGTGCCGAACCGGTCGGTCACGGCAGCGTACAGCGGCGTCCAGAACTCCTCGTGGGGCTCGGCATTGACCTGGCCGCCCTCGGCCAGACCGTTGAAGATGGCGGTGGCCCGCTCGACGTCGTCGGTCGAGTACTGGACGTACATCCCCGTCATCGGCTCGTACTCGTCGTCGTAGGAGTCGGAGGCCATCAGCAGCTCCTCACCGTTCATCAGGGAGGCGTGCATGACCAGCTCCCGCTTGTCGGCCGGTATGCCGGCATCGAGCGGGGCCTCGGTGCCGTCGAGGATCATCAGCTCGCCGCCGAAGACCTCCTGTCAAGGTCCGGTAGACGTGCGACTCTGAAACTGAGGTGGGTGCGTTACACCTCGGTGTCAAGTCCCGGTACCTTGGTGCGGCCCCAGCGCCGGTAGCGCAGCCGGGTGTGGTGCACCGGGCTCCGATCGGAGGTCCACGGTGCGTAGGGTGCCATCGTCGGCTCGGCCAACGACAGCAGCACCGTGTCGTAGTTGACCCGCCAGCCGGCGAAGTCACGCCAGCACTGGTCGCGATCAGGCTCTCGGCACTGCGGGGCAGGATCACCACCCTGACCGCCGACGAGATGGCCGATGCCACGAGGAGCACTCCCACCACGAACGCAAGGACCTGGAGCAGCACTCCCGCGTCCTAGGTGGGGGCGCCGGAGGCCAGCACGCTTCGCTCCAACCACGTAGCGAAGAGTCGCTTGGCGGCCTCGGCGGCGACGTCGGCCTGCGCCTCCATCCTCCCCACGAGCTGTCGGGGATCGACGCCGTTGGAGGAGAGCTGGTGGGCCGCCTCGGGGTGACTCACCCACAGGGCCGCCATGGCCGGGTCGACTTCGGGGTGCGACTGGATCCCCAGCGCCGAACCGTGCCGGAACGCCATCGGGTACCGGTCGGTACGGGCCAGCACCGTTGCCCCCGGGGGAGGATCCCACGTGTCCTGGTGCCAGATGAGAAACGGCCCGTCGAGCTGCGTCGCAATCGGATCATCGGACGCCTCCACCACGAGCCGGGGGAATCCGATCTCGGCCTCGGCGGCCAGGTACGCCCGCCCGCCGAGGGCATCCGCCAGCAACTGGCAGCCGAGGCAGATGCCGAGCACCGGCACACCGGCGGCAACCGCGCCACGCAGGAATCGCTTCTCGGCGGCGAGGAACGGGTACTCGGCCTCCTCGTAGGCCCCCATCACGCCACCGAGCGACACGATGCCGCGCCACCGCGCCGCTTCATCGAGCCCCGGTACTCCGTCGCCGTCCCACAATCGCCGGGTTTCGACGTCCAGGCCGACGTCGGCGATCGCCTCGCCGAGGTACCCCGGCGTCACGTAGTCGTTGTGCTCCAGGATGAGGATCATCTGCGAGCGACGGTAGTGCCGCCGCATTTAGATTGGGCACATGGCTGCCGAGACCTGGCGCGCTGACGAGACGGACTTCGAGGAGGCGCTCCAGAGCTATCTCGAAGCCGCCGCCGCCCGCGGTGACACAGACCCACCACTGGCGGCGTGGCAGCCCGACCCGGCAACCCTCGCCGACGCCAACATCACCGCGTTCGCGGCCCGGCACGGGCTCGGCGGGTTCGACGGGATCCACCGGTGGTCGGTCACCGACCCTGCGGCGTTCTGGGCCGCCGTCGCTGACCAGATCGGGGTGCAATGGCACACGCCGCCCACCGAGGCACTCCGCGACGGCGCCTGGTTCCCGGACGCCCGTCTCAACATCGTGGATAGTTGCTTCACCGCCCCCCGGGACGCACCGGCCCTCGTGCTGGGAGCCGGCGGTGCGGTCGAGACGCTGACGTATGCCGAGCTGGAGGTGCTCGTGAACCGCTTCGCCGCCGGCTACGTGGCCGCCGGCTTGAAGCCGGGCGACCGCGTCGCCATCGCCATGCCCATGCACCTCGAGGCCGTGGTCGCCTACCTCGGCATCATCCGCGCCGGCGGCGCGGTGGTGTCGATCGCCGACAGCTTCGCCGCCCCCGAGATTGCGACCCGGCTCCAGATCGCCGGGGCGGTGGCGGCAGTCACGTCCGGTGTCGCCCGGCGCGCCGGCCGCGAGCTGCCCATGTACGAGAAGCTCGTCGACGCCGGGGCATCCACCGTCATCGTGGTGGGCGACGAGGTCGAGCTCCGCGACGGCGATGTCGGGTGGGACGACTTCCTCTCGGACGAGACCGAGTTTGAATCGGTGATCCGGGCGTCTGATGACCACGTCAACGTGCTCTTCTCCTCCGGCACGACCGGTGAACCGAAGGCGATCCCCTGGCACCAGATCACGCCGTTGAAGGCGGCGGCAGACGCCTACTTCCATCACGACGTCCACACCACCGACACGCTTGCGTGGCCCACGAACCTGGGGTGGATGATGGGCCCATGGCTCATCTTCGCGTCGCTCATGAACGGGGCGTCGATGGCACTCTACGACGACGCCCCCACCGTCGAGGGATTCGGGCGATTCGTCGAGCAATCCGGCATCACGATGCTCGGTGTGGTGCCGAGCCTGGTGTCGGCATGGCGTACCCAGAACTGGCTCGGCCGATTCGACTGGAGCCGCATCCGGCTGTTCTCGTCCACCGGCGAACCGTCCAATCGCACCGACATGCTGTACCTCATGGCAATGGCCGGCTGGAAGCCGGTCATCGAATACTGCGGCGGCACCGAGATCGCCGGCGGCTACATCACCGGAGTCGTGACACGGCCGGCGAGCCCGGCGACGTTCTCGGCGAAGGCCGTCGGTTCGGACTTCGTGATCCTCGATGAGGCCGGAGCCCCGTCCGACACCGGCGAGTTGTTCCTCATCCCGCCGTCGGTGGGTCTGTCGACGGAGCTGTTGAACCGAGACCACGACGCCGTGTACTTCGAGGGCACCCCGCCTGGTCCCGGCCGGCGGCGCTTGCGCCGCCACGGCGACCAGATGGAAGCGCTGCCCGGCGGCTATTACCGGGCACAGGGCCGCGCCGATGACACGATGAACCTGGGGGGCATCAAGGTGAGCTCGGCAGAGATAGAGCGCCGGTTGCGGCAGGTCGACCACGTCCGGGAGGCCGCTGCCGTGGCGGTGGAGGCCGACGGCGGCGGTCCGGCATCGCTGGTGGTGTTCGCCGAGCTGGAGGGCTCCGCCGACCCCGACACGGTGCTCGCCGACATGCGCCGGCGGCTTCGCAGCGAGCTCAACCCGCTGTTCAAGATCGACCGCCTCGTCACCATCGACACCCTGCCGCGCACCGCCTCCAACAAGATCATGCGACGCACGCTGCGAGACCGGCTGCGCTAGTCAGAGCGGGTTCACGAGGGCGAGCCCCTCGTGGAACACGTGATAGGCGCGGAACAGCAGACCGACCCGCGCCCCGGTCTTCTCCGACTCGGCGCCGCGCCACACGATCGGCTCGCCGTTGGACGGCGTGTCGATCCGACCGTGCAGGGTCCAGTGATCCCCTGCGTACTCCGCCGACTCGACACGCACGGGGATGCCATCGTCGTATGCCACGATCGACTCCGGGCGTACTCCCACCGTGACCGTGGTCCCGGCGAGGGGTTCG
>JBFGCM010000022.1:0-42248 GCA_041581135.1 Acidimicrobiia bacterium | reverse complement strand
ATGGCCCTTCCTCGTGGTCTTTCCCCTGCTTGGTGCGAGTTCGGACCGGACCGAAGAGAGGAAGGACCAGGTGGATCGCGTCCTGAGTGCCGGCAGGCGCCGCTTCTTCAGGCTCCGCCGCCATATGCCTGCGCTCGGCGTCGCCTTGAACGTGAGTGGGGCGCTGCTCTTGCTGTTCTTCCTCACATCGTCGCTACTCGGATGGCCGATCGCGTGGAATGTCCCATCCTTGATCATCGGTCTTGCGGTCGGCGCCCCACTTCTGCTGTGGATCATCGAACGCCTACAGCGCCGGTTCGGGCGGCCCGTCGAGGCGCATGCTGGTGCCGTGCTCTGGAAGATCGCCTTCCTTGTGTTCGGACTCGTGAGCTGGCCATTGGTCTGGCTCCAGCTTGTGACCGCGGACCGCGCCTCTCAACGCATTGGGCGACTCAGCAAGTGGACGTCTGTCGAACCTGATTGGGTCGAACGATGGCGTAACAGAATTGCCGCCGGCGGCTGAGGGTCACTTCTTGGTTTCTACGAACGGAAGCGGCTGGGTGACCGCGGTGCGCTCCCCATCCGGCGTCGCCACGACCAGCTCGGTACCGGCCGCGGCGGCAGCGCGCTCCACCAACACGTATCCCAGGTTCGCTCCCAGCGTCGGTGAGTAGACGCAGCTCGTCAGCACACCCACGACGTGGCCGTCACGTGACACGTCCCAGTGCTCTGCGTTGCTGTCGATCGGGTCGCCCTCGATGCGCACCCCGGTCAGGCTTCGCTTCGGCCCTTCTTCCTGGATTTGCAGCAACGCCGCCTTGCCGATGAAATCGTTCTCGTCGAGGTCCACCAGCCAAGCCAGGTTCAGCTCGTGAGGATTCACCGTCGGGTCCATGTCGGTGCCGTAGGACAAGAGTCCCCCTTCGATGCGCCGGATCTGCGACGGCGCCGCCGGGGCGACTCCAAAAGGTTCGCCGGCGGCGAACAGCCGCTCCCACAGCCAGTCGCCTTTCGACCCGTCGCGCAGCCACACCTCGTACCCCACCTCGCCGCTCCACCCGGTCCGTGAGATGACCAGCGGCACTCCTTCGACGTCCGCCTCGACGAAGCGGTAGTACCCGATGTCCCGCACCATGTCGCCGAAGGCCGCGGTCATCAATTCATGCGACTTGGGGCCCTGCACCTGCAGCGGCGACACGTCCGGTTCCCGCACTGCAACGTCGAGGTCGCGTTCGAAGGCGACGGCTTGCGCCCACAGGCCGATGTCGTTGTCGGCCAACGACAGCCAGAAGTGGTCGTCGGCCAGCCGCAGCATCACCGGGTCGTTCAGCACCCCTCCCTCGGCGTTGCACACCAGGGTGTACCGCGCCTGACCGATCGCGCACTTGTCGACGTTGCGGGTGGTGAGGTACTGGACCAGATCCCTGGCGTCCGGTCCCTGGATCTCCACCTGGCGCTGGGCTGCCACGTCCCACACGGTGACGTCGGTGATCAGCTTGAGGTAGTCCGCCTCCGGGCTCTCGTACCACAAGGGCAGGAGCATGTGGTTGTACACGGTGAACGCCTTCACTCCGTGTCGCAGCGTGGCCGCATAGAACGGTGACCGGCGGAGGCGCGGGGTGAGTCCGATCTTCACGGGGTTGGCCAATCTCCGGGGTGCGTGGGAATCGTTGTGTCGAGCGTGTGATAGTCGGACGCGCGGTCGCCGAACAGCGCTTCCACCGTGGTCAGGCCCGTGGGCGGGTCGAGCGTACCCGCCGCAATGGACATCGTGTCGGGTCGGGCGGACGTGCGCCAGAAGAGGGTCGATCCACAGGTCCCACAGAACCCGTATTGCACCTCGTCGGTGGCGTCGTACCAGGTGACGTCGCCGACGATTGCGACGTCGGCGCGGCGGGCGGCGGAAGCCGCCATGAAGTGGCCCGTAGCGCGCCGGCAGCGGTCGCAGTGGCAGTTGACCACGGGGCGCAACGGGCCGGTCACCTCGTACGAGATGGCGCCGCACATGCAACCGCCGCGGTGGGATTCGATGTCGGCCAACGCCTCGCCTCCGATGCTGGCGGCAGCCTAGGACCGCATCACCTGGCCACGCCCACCGACCCGGTGGCGTTGGCGATGGCCAGGTTGTGGGCGCTGTAGTGGGCGAGGGATCGTAACTGCCCGGCCGACAACCGCTCGCATATCCAGTCCCAGTGCATCGAAACCCACGCGCCCACCGCCAGCTCGCGGTGGATCCGGGGATCGCACGTCACCGTCTCGTTGCGCCAGTCGCCCAATACCAGCTCGCCGCCCTTCCACTGCAATGGCTGCGAGCTCACCACCACACCGGGACCGTCCAGGTCCTGCACCTGTCCCCAGCGGACTCGGCACTGCTCCAACACACGTATGGGTTCGTCGACGATGCCGGAGCGCAGCAAGCCGATCCAGGGGTACACGACGAAGACGTGATAGCTGTGGTGCGGCACGGCGGCGAGGCCGGCCGCCTCCACCACGCGCTCCCAGTTGTGTCCGATGCGGAGGCGGAATCGATCCTCGCTGGAACAACCGATGTCGGCAGGTGAGGTTCTGTCGAGGAGCCCATTGCCCACCCAGTAGGCCTCGACCACGCGCTCATGCAGCGGGTCGTCGAGACCGGCGATGCCCGCGATCAGCTCCAGGTATGGCCATGCCCCGTCGAACTGCCGTGCGAGATGCCGGAGTTCCCGGTGCGAACGCTGCACGGTCACGTACGAGGCCAGCGTCTCCGCTTCGTCAGGACCGCAGTAACCCAGCGCGTTGGGTGGATAGGCGTACCGGGCGAACCGCGCCGGGCCGATCATGTCGTCGTCGGCCGTTGCCTCGGGATGAAGAACGCGGCCACTCCGGCGAACACCAGCAGCACCCCCAGGGTCGAAGGCATGACGGCTCCGTTGAATCCGGTCCTCAGCGCGGCCGTGATCACGGCACCCATCACCAGCACGGCCGTCACATCCACCGCCTGGGCACGTGCCAGGGCGTGGAACCACGTGGCCACGTAGGCGGTCAGGGTGAGGCCGGTGAGTGCGATCCATCCCAGCTCGGACATGCCAAGCGAACCGAGCCCTGCCAGCCCGCCGCTGACGACGGCGTACGCCACCAAGATGACGGCGCCGAACCCCATCCGGGCGCGCGCCACCGTCATCGGTGCCACTTCCGCCAGTAGGCGCTTGGCCACGATGACCTCGACCGACCACAGCAGGGTGGCGACGAGGATCATCACCTCACCGGAGCCGAACGCAACGTCGGTGAGCCCCCCGAGGAGGGCGATCTGGCCGGCGACCAACACCCCGATGGCGCCCATGTGCAACGCACCGAGGCGCTCCTTCAGCAACGGCACGGCCAGCAGTGCGACCCAGACCACCAGGGTCTTGTGGATGAACGCCGCCTGCGTGGACGTCGCTCGGGACAGACCCTCGAAGAACAGGAGGAATGGCACCGATCCGCCGACGATGCCAACCCCGATGAGGGTGAGCCACTGGCGACGCGTCGACGGGCGGGTGGGCAAAGAGGTGTCGCTCGACCGGAACGCCCCGGCGGCGATGCCGAGCAGCAGAGCCGCTGCCACCAGGTTCTTGGCGGTGGTGTAGGTGACGGTCGAGGCGCCGGCCTCGCGCCACGCCCGCACGCCGAATCCGTTGACCCACACGGCGAAGCCACTGACGACCGCGGTGATCGCGGCAAGCCCAATCCCGCGGAGGCGTGCTCCCTCGGCCCTCATACGCCGAGTGTGCATCGTGGCGGCCGGCTCGTCCCGGGACGAAGGGCCCTATTTCCAGAGCGGACTCGACCCGTACCGTGGGCAGTGAGTCGAGCCGTTGGGGACCGCATGGAGCATGTGCTGAGCATTGCCGGCTTGGACCGGCTGCTCGCCCACCTGGCTGCCGATGGCTTTCGCGTCGTCGGTCCCACCATGCGGGAGGGGACCATCGTGTATGGGGACGTGTCCTCGGCTGCCGATCTACCGGGTGGCTGGGGCGATGAGCACGAGCCGGGCCACTATCGGCTCCGTGCGCGCGACGACGATGCGTTGTTCGGTTTCGCCGTCGGTCCCCATTCGTGGAAGCAGTACCTCCACCCGCCTACTCTCGAGGTGTTGACGATTGCCTCCCTGAGTGGGGAGCCGGTGCTCATCGAGCCGGATCCGCCGGCCCCGATGGCGTTCATCGGGGTGCGGGCGTGCGACATCTCGGCCATTGCCGTGCAGGACAACGTGTTCATGGGGGGCGCATTCGTCGACCGGCACTATGCGACGCGGCGCGAGCCGACGTTCGTCGTCGCTGCGAACTGCACCGACCCGGGTGGCACCTGCTTCTGCGTGTCGATGAGTACCGGACCGGGCGCCGCGGGCGGTTTCGACATCGCCCTCACCGAGGTGCTGGAACCCGCCCACCACTTCATCGCGTGGAGCGGTACCGATCGTGGCGCCGCAGTGCTGGAGGCGCTCGACACCACGGAGGCGACCGCGGCGCAGGTGGACGCCGCCCGCCGACGCGTCGCCATGGCCGCCGAGTCGATGGGTCGCCAGCTCGACACCGATGGCCTGCCCGAGGTCATCGCCCGCAACAGGGAGCATCCTCGCTGGGACGCGGTCGCCGAGCGCTGCCTGGCGTGCGCCAACTGCACCATGGTGTGCCCGACGTGCTTCTGCTCGACCTTCGAGGAGACCACCGACCTGGCCGACAACTCCGTGCGGGTACGGAGGTGGGACTCATGCTTCAACGACGAGTTCTCGTACATGCACGGCGGTCCGGTTCGTGAGAGCACGGCCGGGAGATACCGCCAGTGGCTCACCCACAAGCTGTCGAGCTGGTGGGATCAATTCGGGCAATCCGGATGCGTCGGCTGTGGCCGATGCATCACATGGTGCCCTGTGGGCATCGACATCACCGCCGAAGCGGCCGCGGTTCGAGCCGAGGAGGTGGCAGGTGTCTG
This sequence comes from Acidimicrobiia bacterium, assembly GCA_041581135.1. Classification (GTDB taxonomy): domain Bacteria; phylum Actinomycetota; class Acidimicrobiia; order Spongiisociales; family UBA5794; genus JBFGCM01. The sequence goes on along the minus strand of JBFGCM010000022.1, from coordinate 37,319 downwards.
ACATCGCACCCGAGCAGAGTGAGAGGAGGAGGCTGGTGTCTGACTTCGCACTTGAAGAGAACGAGTTCTTTGCCGGCATGGAGCCGTTGCACCTGGAGCGGATCGACGCGCTGGCGACGCGCCAGCACTTCGGCGCGGGCATGATGATCTTCCGGGAGGGCGAATCGGCCAACAGCTGGTGGATCATCGAGCACGGCGACGTAGCTCTCCAGGTGCGACCGCATGGCCGCGATGCGCGAGTCCTGCAGACCCTGCACCAAGGAGACGTGCTCGGCTGGTCGTGGTTGTTCCCGCCGTACCAGTGGGCGTTCGACGCAACGACGATCACCTCCACGGACACCCTGGCATTCGATGCCATCGCGTTGCGTTCCGCGGTTGACGCCGACGTCGCGCTGAGCGCCGACCTGATGCGCCGCTTCGCTCGCATCGTCATCGACCGTCTCCAGGCCACTCGACTCCAGCTCCTGGACGTGTATGGCGATCGCGGCTGACGCCGGCACTGTAGGCGCGATGGTTCCGACCCTCGTGGAGGTCGTCGACGTGCGTCAGGATCTCCCCGACACGGTCTCCTTCGACCTGCAGATGCCCGAGCCGTTCGAATTCGAACCGGGGCAGTTCACGATGCTGTACGCGCCCGGCATCGGCGAGGCCCCGATCTCCATCTCGGGTGACCCTGCGAACCACGATGTGATCACTCACACCGTGCGGGCAGTCGGCAAGGTGTCCCAAGCGCTCTGCCGGCTCCGGCCCGGGGATCGAGTCGGCGTGCGCGGACCCTACGGCGTCCCCTGGCCCGTACGCGTCGCCGAAGGCGGCGACGTGGTGCTGATGGCCGGCGGTATCGGGCTGGCGCCGCTCCGGCCTGTGCTCTACCACCTGCTGCACCATCGGGGTCGATACGAGAGTGTCGTGTTGCTATACGGAGCCCGCAGCCCCATCGACCTCCTCTACAACCAAGAGCTCCGTGCGTGGCGGTCTCGCTACGACTGCGAGGTGGAGGTCACCGTGGACCATGGCGGAGCCGATTGGCATGGACCGGTGGGCGTGGTGACCAAGCTGTTGGGCAGGGCCCCGTTCGATGGGCCGGCGACCACCGCGATGGTGTGTGGTCCCGAGATCATGATGCGCTTCTCCGCCCGGGACCTCATCAAGCAGGAGGTCGCGTCCGATCGGGTGTACATGTCCATGGAACGCAACATGCAATGCGGCGTGGGGTGGTGCGGGCATTGTCAGTTCGGCCCCAAGATCCTGTGCCGAGACGGTCCGGTGTTGCCATACCCGGCCATCGAAGAGTTGTTGACGGTGAACGAGATATGACCAAGCCGCTCCTCGCCGTATGGAAATTCGCCTCGTGCGACGGATGCCAGCTCAGCCTGCTCGACCTCGAGGACGAGCTGCTCGCCATCACCGAGAACATCCACATCGCCAACTTCCTCGAAGCCTCACGTGAGGTCATCGCAGGTCCATACGATCTGTCACTCGTCGAGGGGTCGGTCACCACCGCCCACGACGCCGAGCGGATCGTCGAGATCCGCGAGCAGTCCGACTTCCTCGTCACCATCGGCGCATGTGCCACCAGCGGCGGCATCCAGGCGCTGCGTAACTGGGCCGACGTCGATGAGTTCACCTCCCTGGTGTATGCCACACCGGAGTACATCTCGACACTCGACACGTCAACCGGCATCGCCGAGCACGTCACCGTCGACTTCGAGCTCCGCGGCTGCCCCATCGACAAAGGTCAGCTGCTCGAGCTGGTGGCCGCGTTCCTGCATCGCCGCCAGCCGAACATCCCCACCTACTCGGTGTGTGTCGAATGCAAGCGGCGCGGCACCCCATGTGTGATGGTGGCCCACGGCACACCGTGCCTCGGCCCCGTCACCCAGGCCGGCTGCGGGGCCATCTGCCCGGCCTACAACCGGGGTTGCTACGGGTGCTTCGGCCCGATGGAGCTCCCCAACACCGAGGCGTTGTCGGCGTGGTGGCGCACCCTTGGCGCCGACGATCGGGCGCTGGTCGACGCCTACCGGGGCTTCAACGCATGGGCAGACGAATTCAGGCACGCCGGCAACGTGGCGGCGGAGCGCGCCGACGGAGTGAACGATGAGTGACGACGGCAACGGCACCAGGGAGATCCGCGTCGACTACCTCGCCCGGGTCGAGGGGGAGGGCCGGCTCTACGCACGCGTTCGCGACGGTGAGTTGGAGGACGTCGAGTTCGGCATCTTCGAGCCGCCGCGGTTCTTCGAGGCCTTCCTGCGGGGTAGGCCCTTCACCGACGCTCCGGACATCACCGCCCGCATCTGCGGCATTTGCCCCGTGGCGTATCAGATGAGCTCGGTGCACGCCATGGAGCGGGCCCGACGTGCAGTCGTCGACGGCGAGCTGCGGACGCTGCGGCGCCTGCTGTATTGCGGGGAGTGGCTCGAGAGCCACGGCTTGCATGTGTACATGCTGCACGCCCCGGACTTCCTGGGTTACGAGTCTGCGGTGCACATGGCCGCCGACCATCGTGAGGTGGTGGAGCAGGGTCTCCGCCTGAAGCGCGCCGGCAACGCCATCGTGACGCTGCTGGGCGGGCGGGAGGTGCATCCCATCAATGTTCGCGTCGGAGGCTTCTACCGGGCGCCCACGATGCACGAGTTGCAGACCTTGGTCCCGGAGCTGGAGTGGGCCCGCGATGCCGCCGCCGAGACGGCGCGCTGGACGGCCCAGCTGCCGATGCCGGACATCGAGATCGACTACGACTTCGTGTCGCTGCGCCATCCGGACGAGTACCCCTTCAACGAGGGACGCATCGTGTCCACGTCGGGTCTCGACATTGCGGCTGAAGAGTGGCCAGAGCACTTCGTCGAGGAGCACAAGGAGCGCTCCAACGCACTCCACGCCTACTTCCGCTCCGGCGGCATGTTCAAGGTGGGTCCGCTGGCCCGGTTCGCCCTCAACGCCGACCGGTTGACGCCGCTCGCCGCCAATGTGGTCGCCGAGCTGGGCTTGTCCATGCCGTGTCGCAATCCGTTCCAGAGCATCGTGGTGCGATCCATCGAGATGGTGTTCGCCGCCGAGGAGGCGCTGCGGATCATCTCCGAGTACAAGCGCCCGCCGGAGTCGTTCGTGCCCATCGAGCCGGGACCGGGCGTCGGCAGTGCCGCGACCGAGGCACCGAGGGGGCTCCTGTGGCACCGGTACGAGCTGGACGAGGCGGGCCGCATCGCCGAAGCCCGCATCGTGCCGCCGACCTCGCAGAACCAAGCCGTGATCGAGTCCGATGTGCGCCGGGTGCTGGGTGAGCACCTGCATCTCGACGACGAGGCATTGACGTGGCGCCTGGAGCAGACGATCCGCAACTACGACCCATGCATCTCGTGCGCCACCCATTTCCTCAAGGTGGAGATCGACCGTGCCTGACCTGCTCGTGATCGGGGTCGGCAACCGGGATCGCCGTGATGACGCCGTCGGGCCCGTCGCGCTGGACGCGCTCGTGGCCGCCGGCCTCACCGGCCACGAGTCCACCGGTGACCCGGGTCGGCTGATGGACACGTGGGAAGCCTGGGAGCGGGTCGTGGTCATCGACGCCGTCGACGGCGCCGGAGACCCGGGCACGATCATTCAGTGGACCGCCGGGGAGGCGGCGCTCCCCGATCCGTTCACGGCCTCGACCCATGCGCTCGGGGTCGGCACCGCGGTCGGCCTGGCGGAGACCCTCGGACGGATGCCGCAGCAGCTCACCCTCATCGGTGTGCAGGGGGAGCAATGGGGGTTCGGTCACGGTCTCAGCGAGCGCGTCGCCGCGGTGCTGCCGCAGGTGGTGCATCGAGTGAAGGAGCTGGCCGGTGCATGAGCGGCGGGTCGGCGAGGACCTGGCGAGGACGGCGCGAGACGCCGCCGACGGTCACCGGCTCGTGGGGGTCGACGTCTGGATCGGGGCGCTCTCGCATGTGCAACCGGCTTCCATCACCAACGCGCTCCAGATGGCGCTCGGCGTCGATGTGGACGTGCGGTGCGTGGTGTCTGACGACATCGCCGACCCGAATGCGGTCGATTTGTCGCTCACCGCGGTCCGCGTCGAGGAGGGTTGAGCCGTGTGCGTCGCCATCCCGGGGCAGGTGGTCGCCGTCACCGACCTGGAGGGCATCCCGATGGCAACGGTTCGCTGGGGCGAGCGCGAGCTCGAGGTGAGCCTCGTCTTGGTCCCGGAAGCCGGGGCCGGCGATTGGATCCTCGCCCACTCCGGCCTGGCGGTGCGTCGCCTCACCCAGGGGGAAGTCGACCAGACCATGGAGCTGTGGGCCGACTGAGCCTGCCCGGCGCTCAGAACAATCCGACGACGTTGCCGTTCTCGTCGACGTCGACGTTCATGTACGCCGGGGTGGCGCCGAGGCCGGGCATGGTGCGCATCTCTCCAAGCAGGGGATAGATGAATCCGGCCCCGATGGAGGCCCGCACCTCCCGCACCGGAATGGTGTATCCCGAGGGCGCACCCTTGCGCTGCGGGTCGTGGCTGATGCTGAGGTGCGTCTTGGCCATGCAGATGGGCAGGTAGCCGAACCCTGCCTGCTCGTACTCCTGAATCTGGCGCTCGGCGGTGGGCGAGTACTCAACGTCGTCTGCGCCGTACACCTCTGTGGCGATCGTCTCGATCTTCTCCTTGATGCTGCGGTTGAGCGGGTACAAGTAGTCGAAGGTCGACGGCTCCTCTGCCGCCGCCACCACGGCCTCAGCCAACTCCTTGGCGCCTTCGCCGCCCTCGGCCCAGTGGTTGCTCACCACAGCATCGCTCGCTCCTGCACCGGTGGCGATCTCACGGATCAGCTCGACTTCCGCCTCCGTGTCGGTGGCGAACTGATTGACGGCCACCACCACCGGGACTCCGTAACTGCGGGCGGTTGCGATGTGCGCACGTAGGTTGGCGGCGCCGGCCCGCAGCAACGGCAGGTTCTCCTCCGTGTACGCCTTGTCGAGAGGGCGACCGGCCACCACTTTGGGGCCGCCACCGTGAGTCTTGAGGGCGCGGACGGTGGCCACCAGCACGACGCAATCGGGTTTGAGCCCGGACACGCGGCATTTGATGTCGAAGAACTTCTCCATCCCCATGTCCGCCCCGAAGCCGGACTCGGTGACGACGTAGTCCGCCAGGTGCAGGGCGACCCGGTCGGCCAGGATCGACGAATTGCCATGCGCGATGTTGGCGAAAGGGCCGGCGTGCACGAAGGCGGCCTGACCTTCGAGCGTCTGCATGAGGTTGGGATGCAGCGTGTCCTTCATGAGCACCGTCACCGCTCCGGCCACCCCGAGGTCCTCCAGCGTGATGGGCGTGCCGGCCTTGCTAGTGCCGATGACGACCCGGCCACAGCGTTCCCGCAGATTGCGCAGCGCCGAGGCGTAGTCGGAGCCGTCCACGAGAGCCAGGATGGCCATCAGCTCGCTGGCCACGGTGATGTCGAATCCCGTCTCCCGAGGTCGACCGTCGGCGGAGCCGCCCAGGCCCACGATCACGTTGCGCAGGGCCCGGTCGTTCACATCGACGACGCGTCGCCACAGGATGCGATCCGGGTCGATGCCGATGTGGGTGAGGCCCAGCTCGGCGAGCCGGTCGTCGGTCATGCGCCCTTCGTGGTACCAGCGGGCGTCGATGGCGGCGGCGACCAGATTGTGGGCCACGGTGATGGCATGGATGTCGCCGGTCATGTGGAGGTTGAAGTCCTCCATCGGGATGACCTGGCTGTAGCCGCCGCCGGCGGCGCCTCCCTTGATGCCGAACGTGGGTCCCATGGAGGGCTGGCGGATGGCGGCGACCGCTTTGTGGCCGAGGACGCCGAGGCCCTGGACCAGGCCGACGGTGGTGGTGGTCTTACCCTCGCCAAGTGGGGTCGGAGTGATGGCGGTCACGTCGATGTACTTGCCGACGGGCTGGCGGCCGATGCGGCGGAGCACGTCGAGATGGACCTTGGCCGTCGTGGGTCCGTACTGGATGAGATCCGAGGGCTCGAGACCGAGTGAGGCGGCGATCTCGGTGAGCGGCTGAGGCGTGGCCGCCTGGGCGATGTCGAGGTCGCTGGGCACGGGGGTACTGGGCGCCATTGGGGGCTCCTCGTGAGCGGGGGACGTCGGCGGCAGAGCTTATCAGGATGCGGAACAGGCCCACATTGTGGAACTCGGCATACCCGATAGAGTGCACGCGCTTCGCCGCCGCAGTACCAGACTGTGGCCACCTCTAGGGGATCCCATGGCTCAACCACTCGAAGCTCCGCCTGCGGCCGGCCACGTGCGCACGGCCGGCACCATGTGGGTGCTGTTCCTCGGCGTCGGCATGGTCATGATCGGCAATGGCCTGCAGGGCACGCTGCTCGGTGTGCGCTCCGAGCTGGAGGGGTTCGGGACGGTGACCATCGGCATCGTCATGGCGTCGTACTACGTCGGATTTCTGCTCGGGTCCACCGCCGCGCCCCGCTTCCTCGGCGGTGTGGGTCACATCCGTGTGTTCACGGCACTCGCCTCGATCGCCTCGACCGCGGTGTTGATCCATGCGCTCATCGTCGAGCCTGTCACGTGGGCGGCGATGCGATTTCTGACGGGTCTCTCCATGGCGGGCATCTACGTGGTGGCCGAGAGCTGGCTCAATGCCCGGGCCACCAACGCCACGCGAGGTCGTCTGCTGTCGGTCTACCTGATCGTGGTGATGGGTGGCCTCGGGGCGGGTCAGCTGCTCATCTCGGTGGCAGACCCGGCGGGGTTCACCCTGTTCATCGTGGCCTCGGTGCTGGTGTCGCTAGCCGTGGTGCCGATGGCGCTGGCCCCGGTGGCGGCCCCGTCCCTCCCCGAACAGGTGCGTGCCCGATTCGGGGAGGTCTATCGACTGGCCCCGGTGGGCATCGTGGCCGGTTTCGCCACGGGCATGGCGAACGGCGCGTTCTTCGGAATCGGCGCGGTGTACGCGGTTCGCGCCGGGATGTCGCTCACGCGGGTGGCACTCTTCATGGGGGCCGCGATCGTCGGCAGCGTTCTGCTCCAGGCTCCCGTGGGGTCTGCTTCGGACCGGTTCTCCAGGCGCCGGGTGCTGTTCGTGGTCACGTTCGCTGCGGCGCTGGTTGCGCTGACGTCGACCGGTGTCCAGCCGGGAAGCGCCACGATGATGGGCCTCATCGCGCTGTACGGGGGGATGTCCTTTCCCATGTACTCGGTGGCGCTTGCCCACTACAACGACATCATTCCCGACGAGCTGCGCGTGCCGGCGGCGAGCACCTTCGTGTTCATGGTGGGCGTTGGGGCGATCTTCGGTCCGTTGGCGGCCGCGGCGGCGCTGGCTGTCGTCGGTACCAACGGCTTCTTCTGGAGCCTCGTCGGCATCCACAGCGCGCTCGCGCTGTTCGTGGCGTATTGGCTCGGAGTGCGGTGGTCGATCCCGGTGGACAAGACGGCCAAGGCCTTGGCGGTGCCGGCGCGGGGCTTGGTGACGATGGCGCTGACGATGTCGCGCAAGCGGTCGAAGTGACCGGGGAAACGTCGGTGCGGCCTACCGACCGTAGATGTCGGTGTCGGGATGAAAGGCCGCCCAGCCGTACCACTCGGTGACGAACGACGTCACGAACTCGAGCTGCCGGCCGGCAAGGGGTCCGGAGACGGCCTTGCCGCTTGGATCCCATACCGATCCGGTGCCGTCGACGATGGTGCCGTCGGGACCCCAGCCGAGGTCGATGGATGCGCCGTCGAGCTCGGCGGCGAACGCGATGCCGAATGTGTCGGCGGCGTCGACGATGACGACGACCTCCATACCGCCGATCGTGTCGGAGAGCACGGTGGGGGCGTCGCCGAAATCGGACAGCACATAGGCCCGCGACGCCGTGCCGGTGTCGACGCCGATGACCAGCGTGTTCTGGGGTAGGCGTTCGTCGAGTTCGTCGAGCGACTGCAGGAAGTTGCCGCCGAGCCCGCCTCCCCCGGGTTCGACGTCCTTGTAGGCGGCTGCGTACTCCGGGTACCAGTCCAGAACGACGCTGTCGGGGTAGGCGGACACCCAGTCCTCCCAACGCAGATGCAGCGTCGGGACGATCTCCAGCTGCACGTCGTCGTCGGTCAGCGGGCCCTGGATGATGGTGCCGTCGAAGTGGGTCCACACCGAGCCCGTGGTGCGGTCGCGCATGGAGAACACCCCGTTGTGGATTCCGGCGACATCGAAGAAGAGCCGTTCCCCGGCGACGACGGGATCGAAACTGATCCCGCTGGAGCAGACCACTCAGTAGGTGACGAGGTAGGGCTCGCCGGCGACCGTCGTGTTGGCGATGTGGTGAAACGTCATCTGGTTCACCGGGTACGCGTGGGCTTCCCCGTCAGGCGCTACCAGTCCCAGCACCACATCCTGGGCATCGATCCACGTGGCTTGCTGCACGGGAATCATGCGCGGGTCATCGAGCGACGGGAAGCTGCTGCCGCGGCGGCGACCGGCGTCGCGGGTCTCCGGGAGCGTCAGGGTTGTCGTCGATGCCGCGGCGACTTCGTCGCCGCTGGTGGTCGGTGGTGAGGCGGTTGTGGTGGGCGCGGTGGGAACGGTCGGAGTAGCCGCTGCCGTGGTGTCAGGCGCCGAAGCGGTGCCGGAGCATGCGGCAGCGAGCAGCCCGAGTGCGAGGAAGGCGGAGAACCGGTGCATGGTTCGCTCATTATCGGTGATGGTCGGGCGTAGCTGGAGCGACGGCTGCGTGGTCAGATGGCGGTGGGGTGGCGGGGCTCGTACAGCATCACCTGGACGCCTCCGGGCAGGATCATGGTGGTCTCGATACCGAATCCGACGTCCTTCGGCTGGTCGGCGAACTCGATGCCGCGCTCCACGAGTTCGGCAACCGTCGCTTCTATGTCGTCGCACATGAACGTGATCTGGTGACTGGTGGCACCGTCGCTGGGATGCACACCGAGCTCGCTAGGTGGGAGCCCGAAGATCAGCCATCCCTCGCCCGCGTCGACGTGAGGCAATCCGAGCACGTCGCGCAGGGTGGCGCGAAGGGCCTCGGCCTCGGGTGTGTAGAGCAACATGTGGGCACCGATGATCGCCATTCCCGAACCGTACCAAGTAGGGACCCTCCCATGGCGCCGCTACGCTCCCGGCCCATGAAGGTCGGCTACCAGGGCGAGGATCACTCCTACAGCTACCGGGCCACCCGCCAGCTCTTCCGCCAGGCGGAGTGGATCGGTTACCCCAGCTTCGTGGAGGCGTTCGCCGCGCTCAGCAACAGCGACGTGGCCCGCCTCGTGTTGCCCGTGGAGAACTCGACGACGGGCAGCGTCCTCCCGGTGCTCGATCGGTTGGCGTCCGAACCCATCTCGATCCTCGCCGAGCACCTCATCGAGGTGCGCCATGCCCTCTTGGGTGTGCCGGGGGCGACGGTGGAGGACGTCAAGACCGTCAAGTCGCATCCCGAGGCCTTGTCGCAGGCCGAGGCCACACTCACTGAGCTGGGCATCTGGCCCGAACCGGCACATGACACCGCCGGAGCGGTTCGGGAGGTGGCCGAGTCACAGGACCCGGCGACCGCCGCGCTCGCTCCGATCGAAGCCGGAACGGCACACGGACTCATCGTGCTCCGCGAGAACGTCATGGACCGGGAGCACAACACCACCCGGTTCGTCGTGTTGGCGTCCGGCGAGCCGGATGTGGGTCCGAGCGACGACAAGACGACCGTCGTTTTCACGACCGGGCACACCCCGGGAGCATTGGCGCTGGCTCTCACGGAACTGGGGCTTCGCGGCGCCAACCTCACCCGAATCGAGTCCCGCCCCAGCGACGCAGCCTGGAGCTATCGCTTCTTCGTGGACTTCGTCCACGAGCCCGGAGAGGAGGGTCTGCGCCGCGTCATCGACCCGCCCCCGGCAACACTCGCCCACTTGCGGGTCCTCGGAAGCTACACGTCGGCCACCTGAGCCGCAGCCCACACCCTCCCCGGCGGCGCGCGAGCGCGATGCTACGGTGACGGGCCGTGGGTACCAGTACCGCCAGTTTTGGCGCAGGCAAGCGCGAGAGCCACGACGCCTCGTCGTTCTACTCACGCCGGATGTCCGAGGCGGCGCGCAGGCTGGGCACGACGTCGAAGCTGGCCGACCCTCCTGCGCAGGTCCTCGACCGGCTCTTCTGCCAGTCGTCGGAGCGGATGCAGCAACTGCCGGGTGGGTGTGTGGCGCTCATGGTCACGTCACCTCCCTACAACGTGGGCAAGGATTACGACAGTGACCTCAGCCTCGACGAGTATTTGGCGCTGCTGCACCGGGTGTTCGCCGAGACATACCGAGTCCTCGAGCCGGGGGGCCGCGTGGCGGTGAACGTCGCCAACCTGGGCCGCAAGCCCTACCTGCCGCTCAACCACCACGTGGCTTCGATCCTCTCGGACATCGGCTACTTGCTGCGCGGTGAGATCATCTGGCAAAAGGCAAAAGCTGCCGGCGGTTCGTGTGCGTGGGGCTCGTGGCAGTCGGCGAAGAACCCGACGCTGCGGGACTTGCACGAGTACGTGATCGTCGCCTCCAAGGAGTCGTACCGCCGGGTACGAGCCGGCGAGGACTCCATCGACAAGGACGAGTTCCTCGATGCCACCGTGTCGGTGTGGAACATCCAGCCCGAATCCGCCAAACGGGTCGGCCACCCCGCGCCGTTCCCCGTGGCACTACCTCGCCGGCTCATCGAGCTCTACACCTTCCGGGACGACCTGGTCCTCGATCCTTTCATGGGTGCCGGCAGCACTGCGGTCGCTGCCGTGGAGACCGGCCGGCACTATGTGGGCTACGACACCGAGGAGGCCTACCTCGAGACCGCCCAGGCGCGTATCACCGAGGCACGGGCGCCGGCTGAGTAGCCGGTCGGCTCGGTGGCGGGTACTCCCTAGGGTGGTGGCATGTCGCAGCTGGAGACCGCCATGGTTCGAGCCCTGCCGTGGGTGCTCGGAGGATCCATCGCATCGCTGCCGCTGCTGGCCACACCGACGTCGTGGTCCCGCACCGGGGTGTTCGTGGCGCATCTCAGCGCTCTGGTGCTGTTCGCCATCGCTCTCGCCATGAGGGTGGTGCCGCTGGTCGATGGCAGCTGGTTTGCAGGTACGCGGTGGCGGGCGACGACGCGGCGGCTGGCTGCGGGCGTCACCGTCGTGCTACTCGTCACCGGGTTCACCGGCGTCGTCACGATGGCTTCGGGCGCCGCCTTGCGTCTCCAACCGTCATTGCAGTACCTGCAGCTGCTGTCGGCACTCGACATCGCGTGGGCGGCAACCGCCGTCGTGGTCGGCCTCTACGCCTGGCGGGGTGCGGCGGCGGCGCGCCTCGGTGGCACCACCCTGGGCGTGTTGTGTGTGCTCTCCGTGTGGAACTACTTGCGCGTCGTCGGCCTCGCCGAGGATGGTGGCTGGCTGCTCCGAGGCAGCGAGCTGATGCGGCTGGTCATTCCGTTCGACGTGATGGCCGCGATCGTGGCCGGTGTCGTACTGGTCGTGGGGTTGCGCCACAGCCCCACGCCTCAACCGATGGAGCAGCTGAGTCCCCAGTCGTAGGGCTGGAACTCGATCTGTGGCTTGGTCACCCTGACCCATGCCGCCAGCTCGGCGTTCATCCACGGAGTGAGGGCCACGGCCACCCTCCGCCGGTCCGAGGGAATGAACGTCGGCATCCGGTGCGGTCTGACGAAATCCGACCCGTACCAGAGGAACACCCGTGACAGGGACAGCCGGTCATCCCGCCGGAGGGCGCCGCCGGCCGCCAGAAACGTCCGGAGCTGGTCGTCGAGCTGGGCGTGGATGTCGTTCCCGGTGAACGGCTCGTGGCGTAGCGTCGGGCACGACGCAGATCCGCAGACGAGCGCACCGTGGATGCGGGGATCGCCGAACCGCCGAATCTTGCCGTGCTCGATGTCGTCGAGGGAGAGGTGCTCGCCGTCGATGGTCGCCCAGGGTCGTTCGAACCTGCCCGGGACGTCCAACACGGTCGGAGTTCCGGTGGCGTGTGCTTCGGCTGCCAGGTCGAGGGCGCCTGCGTTGTAGAGGTTCATCCAGAACGCCAGCGCATGGGGGCGGCTCATGTCGTCGGGGTTCAGTGACTCCAGTCGGTCGCGGTAGGCAGCCAGGGCCCGCCGATCGAGAGCCGGGACGCCGTCGTGGCGGAGCGCCACGAGGATCGCGCCCAGGTCGTCGTGCTCGGCCTCGACGACTCCCGTCGGTCGGGGGCGGCGCGTTCGCAGCGCACCCAGGATGGACCAGGCGGCTTGGAGGACGTTCGGACTCGGTGACTCAGCCACGGCGCATGCAACGGCACGAGGTCACGAGTTGTTCCCTTCGAGGCGTCGGAGAACATCGGTGAGCGGGGGATAGTCGCCCAGCCCGGTGCCCCGGTGCAGCCAGGTGACGGCCCCGCCGGGGGCGGTCACGACGACGCCGGGCAGCGTCGAGTAGTGGCCGGTGATGCGGTACTGCCTTCGGCGGCGCACGAAGGCACGGAGCCACCGCCACCAGGCCGGCAGGTTGAGGAGGTAGCGAAGCAGCGACTGGCGGCCGATGTGGACTCGCTCGTACGTGCGCCGCTGCGGGTCGACGAACAGCGGAAACCCGAGGCGCGGCTCCAGCACCTGCGCTTGGTAGTGGGCTGCAGGGCCGATGCCGGCCACGATGAAGCCGAGTTGTTCGATGTCGGAGCGGGCTGCCGCAACCTGCGCCAGCATGTCGAGGCACGCCGCTCAGCCGAAGTACCTCACCAGGATCCACAGCGTCGGCTCGGTGACCGGGAGTTCGACCTCGATCCCCTCCGGTGTCTCCACCCGGACGCCGGCCAATGATCGGGTCATGGGCGGAGCCTGCGGCGCGCCCACCACAGCGTCGGGACGAACGCCCACACCCAGACGTAGTCGGGCGCCACCATCGCCGGGGCGGGTTCACCCGTCGCCTCGAACACGACCACCTGCCGTGCGGGGATGGGACCGAGCGAGCGGGCCACGGCTTCTTCCTTGGGATCGGTGATGACCCGTCCTCGGACGCTGCGCGGGCCGGGATGGGCCTGGATGGTGGCGGTTCGCTTGTCGAGGTCCGCCATCCAGGGGCCGTCGCCCGGCACGTAGAAGTTGCCGCCCCCGAAGCGGTAGGGGAGCAGCGTGTGCCGCTGTGAGCCGTCTGGCAGCTGCGTGGTGAGGAGCAGCCACCACCGTCCGACCAGCCAGCCCAGTCCGATGCGCCATGGGATCGTGACCATGCGGAGTACGACAGTACTCCCCACCGTCGTGCTGTACGGTGCGTGGGGTGAACGAGACGAAAGAGATACTCGAAGAGGCCTCGACCTTCGCCGTCGTCGGGCTGTCCCCGCGGGCGAGTCGGCCGAGTCATCGGGTGGCGCGTTTTCTCCAGGCCAGGGGCTACCGGGTGATCCCTGTGAACCCCACGCACGCCGGTGAGACCATCCTGGGAGAGACCGTGTACGGCACCCTGGCCGACATCCCGGAGCCGGTGGACGTGGTCGACATATTCCGGCGGTCCTCCAAGGCAGGGGCCCATGTCGACGAGGCCATCGCCATCGGGGCGAAGGCGGTCTGGATGCAGCTCGGTGTGATCGATCACGAGGCGGCCGCGCGCGCCGAAGCGGCAGGGCTTCACGTCGCCATGGACCGTTGCCCCGCCATCGAGTACCCGAAACTCTTTCGCTGAGCGCGTGCCGGCATCCGAGATCACGCTCGCCCGACTCGAAGATGATCCGTATCCGGTACTCGCCGAGCTGCGTGACGCTGCCCCGGTTGCGTGGGTGGAGGTGCTCGGCGGGTGGGTGGTGACCGGCTACGCGCTCGCCGACAGGGTCATGCGGGACGCGGCCACATTCACTGTGGATGATCCGCGTTTCACCACGGCCCAGGTCATCGGCCCGAGCATGCTGTCGCTCGACGGCGCCGAGCATCAGCGGCACCGCAGTCCGTTCGCACCCCCGTTGCGCCACGCGGCGGTGAGGAGCCGGCTGGCGGCTCGGGTCGACACGACCGCTCGCGCCATCGTCTCGGGTTTCGCCGCCCGTGGCCGAGCGGAGCTGCGCCAGGAGCTGGCGGCACCACTCGCCGTCGAAGTGGTTGCCTCCGTGCTCGGCCTGGCGGCTGTGGAGCCGGCGCAGTTGCTCGGGTGGTACCGGGCGATCGTCGATGCAGTCACCGAGCTGTCGACGGGCCGAGCCGCCTCGGCCGGCGGCGGGGCGGCGTTCGCCGAACTGCGAGATGCGGTCGTCGCCACGCTCGAGACGGGTGGAGACACGCTCCTCACCGATGCCGCCGAGCACCTCGGTCAGGACGAGGTCGTGTCGAACGCGGCGGTGATGCTCTTCGGCGGCATCGAGACCAACGAAGGGATGACTGCCGCTTTGCTGTGGCACCTGCTCGCAGAGGCCGACGCGCTCGAACTGGTCCGGAACCGACCCGAGTTGCTGGCCAACGCCGTGGAGGAGTCGCTCCGACTGGAACCGGCGGCGGCGCGCGTCGACCGATACGCCACGTGCGATGTCGCGCTCGCCGGCACCAGGATTCGGCGCGGCGATCTGGTGATCGTGTCGCTCGGTGCGGCCAACCGTGACCCCACCGTGTTCGCCGAACCCGATCGGTTCGATGTCACGCGGTCCAATGCCAAGCGCCACCTGTCGTTCGCCAGAGGTCCGCACGCATGTCTCGGTATGCATGTGGCGCGAATCGAAACGACCGCAGCGGCCGACGCCGTGCTGGCGCTGCCGGGGGTGAGGCTGGATCCGGAGCGTTCTCCCGGTCCACACGGCCTGGTCTTTCGCAAGCCTGAGGCGGTGGTGGCGACGTGGCAGATCGCCTAGGTCTGCGTGCCGGACTCGGCCGACACCATGTCCTCGTCTTCCTCGGTGACTGCGGTGCTCGAATCCGGCGTCGGCGGGGGCGGTGGTGGGACGGAGGCACGCAGGTAGAAGTAGCCGGCGATACCGGCGACGCCGGATCCGATGAAGATGCCGATCTTGGCCAGATCGGTGATGGCTTCACCCGTGAACGCCAGTTCCGTGATGAAGAGGGACACGGTGAAGCCGATGCCGGCGAGCATGGCCAACCCGGCGATCATGTGCATGTTGGTGCGGGCGGGGAGGCGGCCGATGCCGAGGCGCAACCCCAGCCACGTGAACAAGGTGATGCCCGCGGTCTTGCCCACGACGAGACCCAGGGCGATGCCGAGCGTCACGGGGTGGGTCAGGGCGTCGCCCAACTCGACCCCCTCGAACACGACGCCGGCATTGGCCAGCGCGAACAGCGGCACGATGACGAAGGAAGACCAAGGATGCAGCACGTGTTCGAGGCGATTCAGCGGTGGCACGGACTCCTTGGCGATCGTGGCGAGGGAGAGCGCCTGGTTGTCGAGCCGCTCCGCTGAGCGAGGGGCGGCCGACTCCATGTCGTAGCGGCTCAGCAGCCAAGTGGCACGCCGGTGGTAGTCGCTGTCGGAGTACAGGGCGAAAGCGGGCGTCATGAGACCCAACGTGACACCGGCGATGGTGGCGTGGACACCTGATTCCAGGGTGGCGAACCACACGAAGAACCCGAGGACCACATAGAACCCGGTGGCCCGGATCCCGATC
Organism: Acidimicrobiia bacterium; assembly: GCA_041581135.1. Classification (GTDB taxonomy): domain Bacteria; phylum Actinomycetota; class Acidimicrobiia; order Spongiisociales; family UBA5794; genus JBFGCM01. The sequence goes on along the minus strand of JBFGCM010000022.1, from coordinate 21,749 downwards.
TTCTGCGCCGCATACACCGCCACCAGGCCGACGAGGGCCGCCAGCATCCAAGTGCCTCGAAGCTCGTCGGTGTAGAAGATGGCGATGACCGCAATGGCCCCGATGTCGTCGGCGATGGCAAGGGCCAGCAAGAAGAGCTTGGCGCCTACGGGCACCCGGGTGCCGAGTAGCGCCAGCACGCCGATCGAGAACGCGATGTCGGTGGCCATGGGAATTCCCCAGCCCCGCAACGCCTCACCGCCGGTGCCAGCGACGAACGCCACATAGACGAGCGCCGGCACCACCATCCCGCCGAGGGCGGCGACGGCAGGAAGGGCGGCGTGCTTGGGGTCGCGCAGCTCCCCGACCACCAACTCGCGCTTGATCTCGAGGCCCACGACGAAGAAGAAGATGGCCATGAGCCCGTCGTTGACCAGCTCCTGCAGCGTTTCGGAGAGATGGAATTCGCCGATGTTGATGTCGACGTGGATGTTCCAAAAGGACGTGTAGCTGTCACCGAAAGGGCCGTTCGCCCAGACGAGCGCAGCGACCGCGGCAACCAGCAGTACGACGCCGCCCGCCGCCTCCACCTCGGTGAAGCGCAGCACCGGCCGCACGAACCGGCTCGGGATGATGCGGTCGGAGGACAGCCACGTCTCGTGGATGCGTTCTTCTGGGCCCACGGCCGACAATCTAGTTGCAGAGCGGTCCGTCGCCGCCGTTGCCCCCGGGCCGATGTCGCTGCCCCCCGGCCGCGGCGAGTCGGGTCCGAAGTCGACCGTTAGCATCCGACGCCATGTGCCGGCGGTGGTTCACATGATCGGCGCCCTCGTGGCGCTCATCGGCGGATTGGTCGTGCTCACCGTGAGCGCCGACTGGCTGGTTGTCGCAGCAACGGCCATCTCACGCCGTCTGGGTCTCTCCACCGTGCTCATCGGTGCGGTGATCGTGGGGCTCGGGACGTCGGCCCCAGAGCTGTCGGTGTCAGTCTCGGCGGCACGGAGCGACGAGCTGGGCCTGGCCGTGGGCAATGTGGTGGGATCCAACATCGCCAACGTGACGCTCGTGCTGGGTGCAGCCGCCTTGTTGGCGCCGCTGTTCGCCAGCGTGGTGATCCTGCGCCGGGAGGGCGTGTTGATGTTGGCGTCGGTGGTGGCGTTGGCCCTGGTGCTCGCCGATGGTCAGATGAGCGTTCCCGAAGGGTTGGCCCTGGCTGCAGGCATGGTCGTGGCCATCGTGCTGCTGGTGCTGTGGGCGCGCGGCGATCCGGAGCACGGTCCCGTGACGAGCGTCGAAGAAGAGGAGGTCGTGGAAAGGCCTCTCTGGTTTCAGCTGCTCACCGGTGGGCTGTCGCTGGGCTTGATCCTGCTCGGCGCCGAGCTACTCGTCACCGGCGCCACAGATCTGGCCGAACTGCTCGGTTGGTCCGCCACTTTTGTGGGCTTGCTGATCGTCGCCATCGGCACCAGCCTCCCTGAGCTGGCGACAGCCCTGGCCGCAGCTCGGCGCCGGGAGACCAACTTGGTGATCGGCAACGTGCTCGGGTCGAATCTCTTCAACTCGCTATTCGTGGCCGGCGGCGCCGCCATCGCGGGGCCCGGCCTGGTGGACGATCCCATCGTCGGTCCGTCGACGTTGGCGATGGTGGCCGCCGCACTCGTCGCCGGGATCTTCTCCTACACCGGCGGACGCGTGGCGCGCACCGAAGGGGTGCTGCTGGTCGCCGGGTTCGTGGTGTTCGCGGTGTACGCGTCGGTCACCGGGGCTCCGGCGTAGCGCGCCGGATCAGCCGGCGATAGAGGTGATCGCCCAGGAGCACCGTGAAGCCGGCGACAACCGGTGAGGCGATGGCGATGGCGGCTGCCACCGGCCACATCAGGGCCCCGACGAGCAGTCCGCCCGCGACCACGAGCGCCACAGGCAGCACCCGCAGGAGGGGACGGATCCAGTGTTCGAAGGGCACGGCGAGTGCCCATGCCACCCCCAGGCCGGCGATTGCCGCAGTCGGCTCCCGCCCCAGGGCCAAGGCCACGAAGACCACGAGTCCGGCGGCCGTGCCGGAGAGGGCGCGCAGCGGAGAATGGTGCTCGGCCGACCCGTAGGCGGCCGCCCACGCGGACGCACCCAGGACGAATGGGACGAGCGCCGCGCCCACGCTACGTGCCAGATCCCACGGCCATCCAAAGGAACCGCGTCCGAGCACGCTCATCACGCCGGAGACGGCGGCTCCGATGCCGAACACGATGGAGATCACCAGCATGCACGCGAGCGCGCTCACCCATGTCCAGGCGGCGGCCGTCATGAGCGGGCGTCCGATGCGATCGGCGAGCGGCTTCGTCAAGAACACGTCACTGACTCAAGCGGTGTTGTGCGCCGAGGGCAAGCGGGTTGTGGACAAGTAGTGCTCCCTGCCAGACTCCCGGCCTCATGCGGATCCCCATCACCGCAAGCCTGCTCGCGATCGTCTTGTTCGCATGTTCCTCGCCGATGGACTCCGGACGCGACGCCGCGGCCCCGGACGCGTCGGCAGTGGACTGGGGGCTCCGCCACGCCCGTGCGGCAAAGCTGTTGGTGGACGCCGGCCCCATTCTCGGTATCGGGGAGCCAGACCCGGTCTTCTTGCGTCAGCCGTCGGCGCCCACGTCGTCGGTCCCGACGACTTCGGTGCCGACCAGCACCACGACGACCGGCGCTCCCGCGACCACGACGTCGGTGACCACCACGTCGCCGCCGGCGACCACCTCGACGACGACAACGACTGTCGTGGTCACCACTGCGCCGCCGGCGACCACCACGACGACGACAACGACCGTCGTGGTCACCACGACCGCGCCGCCGCCGACCACGACGACCACTGCGCCGCCGGGTGGATTCTCCGCCTCCGCCGAGGCGGAGTTCGCCTCGCTGATCAACTCACTCCGTAGTGGAGCGGGCGTCGGCGCGCTGAGCCGGGACGGCGGGCTCGATGCGTATGCACGCGACTGGGCTCAGCACATGGCCGAGCAGGGTGATCTGACGCACTCGAACATCGCCGGCCTGCTGGGACCGTGGTCGACGGTGGGCGAGAACATCGCGTACGGGGGCTCGGTCAGCCAGATGTTCGGTGACCTCGACGCCAGCTCAGGACACCACGCCAACATGGTGAACGGCTCATTCACCCACCTGGGGGTGGGGGTCTGGATAGACGGCAGCGGGTTGATCTGGACGACGCACGTCTTCGCCGGCTGAGCGCTACGAGTCGGAGGCAGGCGGCGACGACGAGGCGGCCGTGGCCGCTTCGAGGAGTTCGGGAACGCGTGGCGACTCCGAGACGATGCCGGCCTTGGCGGCGTACGCGGCGGCCGTCTTCACATCGCCCTCCAGGAGCGCCAGCTCGCCGAGCGCGAGCATGGCGTGCGCCGACCAGGGATCACGCTCCAGGGCCACGAGGTAGTGGGTCACCGCATCGTGTGGCCTGCCGGTGGCCACCTCGGCATCTGCGAGCCGGTTCCAGCGGGCCGGGTTGCCCGGATCCGCCGCAGCGGCGCGCCGATACCAGTGGCGGGCAAGTTCACCGGCCCGCGGATCGTCCGTGGTGACCGCCTCGAACAGTTGAATCCGGGCCGAGAGATCGTGGGGCTGCGGCCATGCTCCCAGCGTGCGGCGGGCGATGCGTGCGGCTGCGCTGTCGAACTCGAGACCGCCCTCCCGCAGGTGATGGTCGCCGAAGACCATGAGTCCTCCAGCGGCGACCGCCAGAGTCACGCCGACCGCGATCAGGGACCTCGTGGGGATGCCGAGGGCCGCCGGCCGGCGGCGAGTGGTTCCGGCGGCGCCGAGCGCGAGGAAGACCAATGGGGTGGTGCCCGCCGACTGCGGTTGGATGGCGTGGAAGGCGAGCACGACGAGAGCGAACCCGAGGAGCGGGCCGCGGGCGCGCCCGACGATGAGCGCCATGAATGCCCCCAATGCCAAGAGGCCGAGGCTGCCCGTGGTGACGGCGTACTCGACGGCGAGGTTGTGGGCGTCGGCGAACAGCTGCTCGCCCGGGCGGATGGTGGCAAGGGTATCCGTGATGTGCGGCGTGGCCGCGTCCAAGAACAGCCCGGGTCCATGGCCGAACACGGGCTCCTCGAGGTAGGCCGCGAGCCCCATCCGCCACACCTCGGTGCGCTCGGTGATGCCGCTCGAGGTCGAGGCGATGCGCTCGGTCGGCGCGGCGCCACCCAGACCGGTGACGAGTGCCGAGCCGCCGACGCCGGCCAGTGCGATCACCGCGACGTAGACGAGCCCGCGCCTCCAGCGGTGCGCCCAGAGCGCCACGACCGCCACCACCGGTATCAGCAGCAGTGCGAAGCGGGTTCCCGAGGTTTGCAGGGCGAACGCGATGGCAGCCGCGGCGAGCACCCATGCCCAGTGCTTGGTTCGCGTGGCCACCACCAGCATGAGTCCACCGGTGAGCAACGCGGCGAGGTGGACCGGGTTTCCCATGAGCCCATGCGCTCTGCCGCGGTACAAGCCGATCACTTGGAGGGAGGGATCGAACAGGATCTGGCCCACTGCGAAGACGGCGTTCACCAGGACCGCAGCCAGCAGCGCATTGCGGACCCACGTGGGCCGGCCGGCCCATGCTCCTATCGCCCACGCCCCCACCAGCCCGGCGGCGAACAGCAGCCCCCCACCACCCCCGTACCGTCCCACCAGGCTGAGCACCGGGTTCGCCGAGAGTACGGTGGAGAAGGTGGCAGTGGCCAGGAAGGCGAGGGCGGCGATGGCGGCGGGACGAAGGTCGGTGCGCAGGGCGCGGACGACGAGGGGCACGCCGACGGCTGCGGTCACGAGGAGGACGGCGGCCCGCAAATGCCACGCCGGGGAAGTAGAGAGCACGGTGTAGGCGGTCCCCAACAGCCCGGCGACGACGGCAGCGGTCATCGCCCAGGCGACCGGCTCGGCAGCCAGGGGAGCAGGCGGGTCGGAGTGTGCCATCGGCGCGCCGGCGGGGAGCTCGTGTGGGCTGCGCATGCTGTAGATGTCGGCGCCGTTGGCATGTCCCTGTAGCGGTCCGGACCCGGGCACTCGTCGCGCCCGCCACTAGATTTCGGCCGTGGTCAACGGAGAGGTCATCCGCCAGTTCTACGAGCTGGCGGAGCTCACGAAGCTCGAGGACGGCAGCGCCCAGTCGTTCCGCGTGCGCGCCTATGAGAAGGCGGTGCACGCTCTCGAGAACCTGACGACCGATGTCCGGACGATGACGTCGGCCGAGCTCAAGGCCGTCGACGGTGTCGGCAAATCGACGGCGGAGAAGGTGATGGAGTACGTCACCGACGGCGTCATCGCCAAGCTCCCGGCCCTTCGCGAGAAGTACCCACCCGAGTTCGTGGCCATCACTCGGATCCCGGGGGTCGGCCCCAAGACCGCCGTGTTGCTGCGGGACGAGCTCGACATCCACAACGTAGAAGATCTGAGAACGGCCATCGCCAACGAGCAGGTCCGTGAGCTTCCCGGCCTTGGCGCCAAGTCCGAGGCCAAGATCGCCAAGTCCATCGAGCGGCTCGGGCTCCACGGCAAGGACCGGCGCACTCCGATCCACGAGGCGCTCCCCGTAGCCCGCGGTCTGGTCGCCGACCTCGAAGCGTTGCCGGCAGTGTCCAAGGTCCAGTATTGCGGCAGCCTGCGCCGCTTTCGGGAGACCATCGGCGACATCGACATCGTCGTCGCCGCCAAGAAGGCCGCGCCGATCATGGAGTGGTTCGTGTCCCGGCCCATCGTCGAGGAGGTGATCGCAGCCGGCGACACCAAGACGTCGGTTCTCACCGCCGCCGGCTTGCAGATCGATCTGCGGGTGGTGGCGCCGTCCGAGTTCGGGGCGGCAGTCCTGTACTTCACCGGCTCCAAGGCACACAACATCGAGCTGCGGCAGCGGGCGCTCGACCGGGGCTGGACGCTCAACGAGTACGCCCTGTCGGACCAAGAGACCGAGGACGTCGTCGCCTCACGTACCGAGAAGGCCATCTACTCGGCGCTCGACATGGCCGTGGTGCCGCCGCCGCTTCGCGAGGGGCAGGGCGAAGTGCAGGCCGCCGCCGACAAGGCGCTTCCCCGCCTCGTGTCCTATACCGACCTGCGGGCCGATCTCCATGTGCACTCCGCATGGTCGGGGGACGGCCGCAGCCCGTTGGAGGACATGCTGTCGGCCCAAGCCGAGCGCGGGCTCGAGTACATGGCGCTCACCGACCACGGTGAGGATCTCACCATGAACGGCCTCAGCCGGGACCGGATGCTGGAGCAGCGGGAGCTGCTCGGCGAGCTGCAGAACGACATGCCAGCAATGCGCATCCTCCACGGCTGCGAGCTGAACATCGGACGCGACGGATCGCTCGACTACGACCCGGAGTTCCTGCTCGGTTTCGACTACTGCGTTGCCAGCGTCCACTCCCACTTCGACCTGGATGCCGAGACCCAGACCCGACGCATCGTCAAGGCGATGGAGAGTCCGGCGGTGAACGCCATCGGCCACCTGTCCGGCAGGCGTATCGGGAAGCGTCCGGGCATCGAGTTCGACGTCGACATGGTGCTGGCGGCAGCTGAAGCCTCCGGGACGGCGATCGAGATCAACGGCCACCTCGAACGCCTCGACGCCACACCGGAGGTGTTGCGTCACGCGCGGGGCACCGGTGTGGTCTTCGCGATCGACACCGACGCCCACCACGTGACCGAGCTGGAGAACGCCTACTGGGGAGTGGAGAACGCCCGCCGCGGTTGGGTCGAGAAGAAGTCGGTGGTCAACACCTGGCCGCTCCAGAGGTTCCTGAAGTGGGTCGAGGCGAAGCGCAGCTGGACCGGACCATGAGCCGAGCCGGATCGGAGTTCACGTCCCACGCCGGCCCGGTCCCGGCTCTCACCGCAAGCGAGATGCGGGAAGTCGACCGGATCATGGTCGAGGACATGGGCATCGGCCTCATCCAGATGATGGAGAACGCCGGTCGCAACCTGGCCTCCGCCGCCATCGATCTACACGCCCCGCGGCGGGTGGTGGTGGTAGCCGGCTCTGGCGGCAATGGAGGCGGCGGGCTGGTGGCCGCCCGGCATCTCGCCAACCGCGGCGTCGAAGTGTCGGTGGTGTTCGCCCACGACCGGCTCGCCGACGTGACGCGGCACCAGGCCGAGATCCTCCACCAGATGGGGGTGCGGGCCACATCTGCCGGCGAAGGGGTCGACTCCCTCGGCTCCGGGGAGACCGACGTCGTGATCGATGCGCTCATCGGCTACAGCCTGGAGGGAGACCCACGCGGCGTCCATGCCGAGTTGATCACCCGCATGAACGCCGTGTCGGTGCCGGTGCTCGCCCTCGACACCCCGAGTGGCCTGGACGTGACCACCGGCGCACCCGCCACTCCTTGTGTGACGGCGTCGCAGACGATGACGCTGGCGCTGCCGAAGCAGGGTCTGGTCGCCGCCGAGGCAGGGGAGCTGTACCTGGCGGACATCTCGGTGCCGCCGCGGGTGTATCGCGACGCATTCGGATATGTGGTGCCGGGGGTGTTCGATGCCGGGTACGTGGTGCCGATCGGTCGTCCGGCTACTTCCGGGTCTCCGGAGACCTCCGGGTGAGGGCATAGGCGAGCACCGCCAGCACGACACTGCCGAACGCCAGCCCGAAGACCACTGAGTTGTCGCCGATGAGGTTGGTGAGCCACGACGAGACGGAATCCACGAACCGGAAGATGCCGGTGTTGCCTGCTGTGGCCGGACTCGAGATGTTGGTCACCCAGAAGTAGACGATGTACGCACCGGCCAGGATCAGGATCGTGCCGGCGATGCGATTGAGGTGCTGCGCGGAGGACCGGATCCGGTTGATCAGCGATCGCTTGCCGATCGCCAACGCCACCGTGATGACGATCAAGAGCAACGACATGCCGACGCCGAATGCCACGAATGTGGCGACTCCCGAGATCACGTTGGACGCGGTGAGCTGTGTGGCGACCACGGCGATGAATGCCGGCAGGGTGCAGCTGAGCGAGGCGACGGCATACGACACGCCAAACACGAACATCGAGCGATAGCCGCGGTCCTTCTTCCCCGTCTTCACCTTGGGCAACATGACCGTCAGCTCGAAGCCACGCAGCATGGCGATTCCCAGCAGCACGATGCCGATGCCGACCACCAGGGCGAGCCATGGGATCCAGTCGGTGATGGCGCGAAATCCGAGGGAGAAGACCACTCCGGTGACGCCGAACACGACCAGGAATCCGAGTGACAGCACCCCACCCACCGCCAGGGCCCGGAGCAATGTCGCCGCTCCGGTATCGCTTTGGTCGCCGTCGATGCCGATGAAGTACGACAGGTAGGCGGGCAGCATGGCAAATCCGCAAGGGTTCACCGTGGCCACCAGGCCGGCGGCGAAGGCGACGGCCAGAGGGGCCTCGATCATCAGGTCACTCCGAACAACCGCTGGAGTCGGTCGCGTAGCTGGGTCTCGGTGAGGGGACCGATCTGGACATCTGCCACCGTGCCGTCGGTGTTGTAGAACACGGTGAGCGGCATGCCGCGAGCGCCGAAGGCGTTGGAGAGCGCGCTCCCGCCTTGTCCTCCGACGTCGCGCGCCAGTGGCCACCGGTCGATACCCATCTCCCTGGCGAAGCCGAGCCCGGCGCCCGAGTTCTGGGAGTTGATCCCGACCCACGCAACCTCATCCCCGAGCGAGTCGGACACGGTGACATAGTGCGGGAGCTCGCGGCGGCAATGGGGGCACCAATCGGCGAAGAAGGCCGCCACCAGGGGAGTTCCCTCGAAGTCGGCCAGTGCTATCCGCTCATCTGAGTCCAGCGATGGCAGATCCCATGCCGTGGTCGTGGTGTTGCCGGTGGCGACCGGATCGGCCTCGGAGAGCAAGAACAGCCCCCCACCGACCACCAGCACCACGATGCCGCCGAGCAGTAGCGAGCGGAGCATCCGACCACGCCGCTTGGCCGCACGACGTTCGATCTCGGCGGTCTGGCTCCGCTTGCTCTTCTGGTGCTGGCGGCTCATCGCGACCGAACAACCGCCTCGGTCGGCTGATCATTCCAGTGCATGCGCATCCGCCGGATGGCGCCCACCCCGCATGGGGTAGCCTCCCTTCGATGACGCAACCCTCGAACCCTTCACAGATCGAGCCGCCGGTGACCGAAGGAGTCGTTGCCGAGCTGGTCGAGGACGACGACGCCGTCGACGAGTCCATCACTCGGCCGTCGAAGCTCATCCGGATTGCCTCCATGACCAGGGCCATGCTCGAGGAGGTGCGGCATTCCCCACTCGACGAGGCGGGCCGGCGGCGGTTGAGCGAGATCTACGAGGGCAGCCTCGATGAACTCAAGGAAGTGCTCTCCGCCGACCTCCGCGAGGAGCTGGACAACATGTTCCTGCCGCTGCGGGGCGGTACGCCAACGGAATCAGAGCTTCGCATCGCCCAGGCGCAACTCGTGGGTTGGCTGGAGGGCCTGTTCCATGGCATCCAGGCCAGCCTGTGGAGCCAGCAGATGGCGGCACGTGCCCAGCTCGAGGAGGTACGAAAGGGCCGGTTGGAGGCGGGCGAGGAGCAGCAGGGGAGCGGGCTCTACCTCTGAGTGTGGCGCTCGGGCGCCGAGCCGCCAACCCGCGCCGCGAGCCCTCGGTAGTCATCGTCGGCAACGGCCACAAACCGCTCGACTCCCCATGCCGAAAGCAGGCGCCGGCCTTCCTCGGAGGTGTGGAGCGCTTCCAACCGGCGTCGGACCTCACCTGCGATCTGCTCGGAGGCCACGATGGGTGGAGCCGGGTAGGGGCCCAGGCTGAGTAGCACCCGTACCCCGGAGAGGTCAAGGATGGCTCGGGCGCGTGCCATGTCGAGCAGCGTCGAGTCGATGCAGGCGACATCCGCTGCTCCCTCTCGGACCATGCGGATGGACTCGACGTGGGACCCGGAATCGACGGTGGTGGCGAATCGACCGAGTGAGCCACAGGCATCGATCAGCATCTGGCAGCCCGAGAGCGACCCCGTCTCGTTGACAGCCAGGTCGAGGCCACCGAGATCGTCGAGTGATGCGGCCGAGCTGTGCTCGCTCACGATGACGTCGCCGAAGTACACCGGCCGGCCTCGGTAGCGGCTTCCGGCCATGACCGGAGCGGCTATTGCGGAATGACGCCACGCGCCGTCGACCCGGCCCTCGCGAGCGTGCTCCAGGCCGCACACCCAGCCGGCGGCAGCCGATCCGGCCGACAATTGCTTTCTCCGTTTGGAGAAAGGACCGCCGGTGAAACCCAGACCCACGAGGGACCCGACGTTCGCCACGAAGTCGTCGGCTACCTCCGACATGCACGACGTCAGAGCCGCCCTCACCCCAGCGTGCGCACCGCACGCCATGGTGGGTCGCTGCGGTAGTCCCAGTACTTCACCTTCTCCAGCCGCACGGCGCCCTCGTCGCACAGCGCACGTGAGGGCACCGAACCGTGGTAGATGCGCACGTGCTGGTAGTAGGCAGGGCCGAGTGAGGCGGCAGCGAGTACGTGCAGCGGCTGCTGCTGCCATTGCGCGATGACGTCGAGCGAGCTCAACACCACGAGGTTGGCGTAGTTCCGCTCGTCGGCGAGGAGGTGGGTCACGTACCCCAGCACCCCCTCGGCCGTGAGCACGGCCTCGGCGAGCTCCTTACCCACCGCCGCCATCTGATCCTGGAGCTCTTGATCGAGCTGGTCGTTGACCCGCCCGAAGAACCCCACCAGGGCGAGCTGCTCGTGCTCCAGCACCGCCTGCGGCCGAGGGATCACCACTCGGCGCTGCCACCGTTCCGCCCGAGGCAGGTAGCGAAGCATGGGTTGGCGGGGGGACGGTGCGGTTCGGATGTGGTGGTAGTAGTCGCGTGCCAATACGCAGAGCACTGCTCGATCGGCCGCGATGTGATCCGGGTGGGCGAACGGGTGATCGTCACATCTGGTCGACGGACCCAACACGACGGGCGCAGCCACGGTCATGCGCTGAGCTCCGTCGCGCGTCGCATGCCGAGCTCGGCGGCGATGGCCTCGGCGGTACGGATGACGAGGGGGGCCGTGACGGCGCGGCTCGGCCCATCGAACCTGGCGCTGGGCCCGCTCACCACCAGCGCAGCCGCCGTCGCGCCCGAAGGGTCGATCACCGGCGCCGCGATCGCCGCCGTTCCCGTTTCGAACTGGTCGCATTCGTCGGCGTAGCCGGCCGCGATCACCGCCTCGAGCTCGGCAGAGAAAGCCGCTTCCCACTCTGCAGGCCTGATGGCGTGGTCCCCGGCGACCAGGCCGCGCCAATCCTCACCGGCGGCATGCATCGCCGCCAACAGTGTCCGCCCCGCTGCCGTCCTCGCCAGCGGAAGGCGTCGGCCGATCCAAACCACGTGCCGGACAGGATGCCGGCTGGGGAGATGGGCAACCGTCACGGCGTCGGAGCCGCGGCGAACCGTCACACTCACGGTCTCCTGCGTCTGGTCGGCCAGCCGTTCCATGTGGGGCATCGCCGCGGCGCGCACGTCGATCTGACCCAGGGCGACGCCCGCCATCTCCACCAGGGCCATGCCCAGCGAGTAGCGCCCGGTGGTGGCGTTGTGCCACACCAGGCCTTCCTCGCGGAGCGCGGCGAGGATCCGGGACACCGTGCTCTTGTGGATGTCGAGCCGCTGGCTGATCTCGGACACGGTCAGCGACGGTTCTTCCTCCGAGAACTCGCGGAGTATCGCAACCGCTCGCTGGAGCGATGTGTGGGTTGAGGCCATCCCATTTCCCCCTTGCCCCCCACTACGGGTGTCGCATGGAGTGCAACATAGTCGCACACCCTGCGACACCTATAGTAGCGCGCGATTCCGGGGCGCGGGCCACTTTTTCGCGGGCTGGGGCGGGACCCGTGCACCGCGGTGACCTGGAGCCTCGCCGGCCCCATTCGAGCAGCTACGGCCATTGGACCCTGCCTCGGCGGCCGGGACCCGCCATACTGTGCGGGCATGGATGATCTGTCACACACCGAATGCCTTCAGCTGCTCGATGAGGAGTTGGTCGGTCACCTGGGGGTGGTCGACGAAGGCAAGGCCTACGTGACCCCTGTGTCGTTCACCAGGGACGACTCCAGCCTCTACTTCCGAACCGGCCCGGGCCGACGGCTCGAGGTGATGCGCGCGAACCCGTCGGTGTGTTTCGAGGCGAGCAGATTCGAGACCGACGGTGGCGAGTGGCGGAGCGTGGTGGTGTGGGGCGATGTCCGCGAGGTGACCGACGCCGCGCACGAAGCCCGCGCAGTGGAGCTGCTCATGGACAAGTACCGGGAGTACGTGTCGTGGCTGGGCTCATTCGGCGGGTCCGAGGTGCTGCCGGGTCTCTCGGTGGTGATCGAGCTGCCGATGGACTCGATGTCCGGGCGCTCCTCGGGAAGCGGGTTCAGCCCGAGGACCCGTCCGGGTCGTCTCTGACGGAACGGCGAACGGCCGGCTCCCCCGCGTACCGGCTCCTTCGGGCACGGATCTCAGTCGAAACCGGTGATGACCGGCCCCTCCTCGAAGTCCTCCGGCCAGACGAATGTCTCCGTGACCAGGCGTTGTTCGCCCACCGACACGTCGAACACGACCGTGTACGGGGGCGTGCCCGCCGCTATCGAGTAGTCCGTCGACCCGGATTCGGTGAACGTCACCGTCCCGGTCCAACAATCGGCGGCCACCTCAGGTGTGAGGGGAACACGGGCGGTGCCCGCCGAACCTGACACCACGAGCTCGCCTTGATATTCGACGTCGGGCCCGGCCACGTTGCTCAGCGTGAGGGAGGTGCGCGGCCCATCGGACGGAACGGTGAACCAGATCTCGGCCCACGGCGAAGGAGGATCGACGTCTTCGTCGGCGGCCACGTGGAATGTCCATGCGGCATCACCACCGGGCCCCGATCCAAAGACGTCGATCACCCCCGACGTCAGGATGAGTGGTTCGCCTGCCCGCACCGGCGGGTACCGCAGCACCGGCACACAGCCTCCCTGGCGAGTCATTCCCGCTGTGACGTGGAACTGCCAGCCCTCGACCGGAAACTCGAGGGTCAGCGGTCCGTTGGTCCCGAGGGCGGGGAACGGCTCCTGGGGGAAGCCATCGGCACAGATCGTGGCGTCAGGGCCGGCCCAGCAATAGCTCCAGGCAGTGAGGGCGAGCGATTCGGTGCCGGCGTCGACCACCAGCGGCGGCGGGGCGTCATCTGTGGCTGCGGCCGTGGTGGGTGGTGCGGTCGATGCCGGCGTGGGTGGGGCGCTCTGCTCCGCAGTGGACGACGGCGCGATGCTCGTCGCGTTCGGCGACGGCGCAGGGGTCCCCGGCGCGGTGGTCTCGGGCGTCGCCGGTGCGGCACCACCTCCGCACGCCACAGCGATGATCGCCAGCGCTGCGAGGGTCGCTCTCACGCCGCAGTCATCGCAAGTGCGAGAGCGCCCAAGGGGCCGGCGCGGTCGCCCAACGCGGCCGGGGAGACGAAGTCGTCGGCGAGGTGCTCCTCGAGGCCCGGATACCCGGCAAGCTGCAGTGCGAGCTGGGTGCGGATCGCCGGTATGAGGCCGGGCAGGCCGGAGACGCCGCCGCCGATGATGATGCGCTGAGGAGCGGCCACGTACACGAGCTGCCGCAGTCCGGCGGCCACGTACCAGGCCTCGGTCTCCACCGCGGCGCCGAGGTCGCCGGTGAGCTGCTCGGCGGGCCGCCCCCAACGAGCCGCCAAGGCTGCACCGCTCGCCATGCCCTCGAAGCAGTCGCCGTGGAACGGGCACACCCCGGCGAAATCGTCCCCCTGGCGCCTCGGCACCGTCACGTGCCCCATCTCGGGATGCACCAGGCCGTGGACCGGGTGGCCGTCGAGGGCGAGGCCGCCACCGATCCCGGTACCGAGGGTGAGGTAGGCCACCGATGTCAGGCCGCGGCCTGCGCCCCACTTGCACTCTGCAACGACGGCACCGTTGACGTCGGTGTCGATGACGACCGGGCCATCGAACGCGGCGGCGACCGCGCCCCGAACGTCGGAACCCGACCAGCCCGGCTTTGGGGTGGCAGTGATGTGGCCGAATGCAGGGGCGTCGGGGCGCAGCTCGAGCGGACCGAAGGAGGCGATGCCGATGGCGGCGAGGTGGACGTCGGGACGGAAGAAGTCGACCGCGCGCTGCAGCGTCTCGGCCGGGGTCGTGGTGGGAAAGCGCTCTTCGCGCCGAATGTCGTCCGGGCCGGCTCCCACCAGGCACACCACCTTGGTGCCGCCCGCTTCTATTCCGCCGAAGAGCTGCATGCTCGCATACTGCCAGGAGAGGCGGGAGGCCCGCTCAGAGCAGTACGAGGGGATACAGAGCAGCGTAGAGCAGGATGAGCGTCCGCTCCCGAGTTCCGAGGAGGAGTAACCGGACCCGGCTCACCACAGCCCATAGCGAAACGCGGAGGCCCATCCCGGACCCGGAATCGGTTCGCCCTGCCTGCCGCTCCAGACCGGCGATGGCTGCGACTCCGGCTCCGGCCAACAGGGCACGTAGGATCTCGCCGGACCAGGGCCGAATTGCCCACGCGGTCGGACACTCCGGCCCTCATTTCGGCGGGCGCCACGAGATAGCGTGCTGGGGGCGATGTCATTGGTTCTCGTACTCGTGATGGTCGCCGGCTTCGGCCTGGCCGTCTTCTCCAGTCGGCGCGCGGTCTCGCACGCCACCACCCTGGTGAACGCCAGCCGGATCCCTCCGTTCGTAGCAGGAATCACCTTCCTCGCCATCGGGACCGACTTGCCTGAGATCGCCAACTCGATCGCGGCGTCCGTGAGCGGCCATGGCGACCTCAACATCGGTGACTCGGTGGGCTCGGCGGCCACCCAGGCCACCCTGGTCCTCGGTCTTCTGCCGTTTCTGGCGGGAGTGTTTGTCATTGGAAGGCAGCGCATTTGGCGGATCGGCTGGGTTACGACCGCCGCCTTGCTCTTGACCGCTGCTCTGGCAGCAGACGGCGATCTGTCGCGGCTCGATGGTCTGATCCTCGTCACGTCTGCGTTTGGTGGCTTTATCCTCGTCATGAGGGAGCTGCCGCCGGAACCTGAGCCGGCCATGCCGATGAAGCTGCGCCGCGGCTCGTACCACGTTGCGGTGGCGCTGGCATGGCTGGCGCTGGTCGGAATCGGGGCTGCTTTGGCAGTGTGGGGTCTGATCGAACTGGCCGAAGCGCTCGACGTTCCCGAGTACATCCTCGCCTTCTTCGTTGCGTCGATCGGGACCTCGCTTCCGGAACTGGTGGTGGGTGCGACCGCACTCCGCGCCGGAGCTCGCGATCTGGCCGTCGGCGACGTCCTCGGGTCGAGCTTCGCCGACTCCACGTTGTCCATCGGGGTCGGTCCCCTGATCGCCCCGACTGCGGTGACCGCGTCGCTGGCGGTGCGGGGTTCGTTGGCCGCAGCCGCCGCAGTGGTGGGTGTGGTGTTCCTCCTATCGACGCGACGGGAGCACACACGCTGGACCGGGGTGGTCCTGATCGGCATCTACCTCGCGTTCTACGTTGTCCTCCTCATCTGAGGGCTGGGCGAGTCCGAGCAGCATCCAGATCCCCACCCCGGCTGTGACGACCAGAGCAAGGCTCCCCGATCCAGCATGATGCCTTTCCGGAGGATCTCGGTGCTCGTGAAGAGCTGGGTGGCGTAGGCGATCATCGTCGGCGGGGTGCCGATCACCATGCGCAGTCGACCGAAGCCGTGACCGCCACCACTAGGACGAGCAGCATCGGATCCACTCCGATCACCGAACCGAGGGGGATGGCCAGTGGGATGACCTTCAGAGCCGAACGAAACCCGGCGCCGCGTGGCTTGCACGGCGGATGA
This sequence comes from Acidimicrobiia bacterium, assembly GCA_041581135.1. Classification (GTDB taxonomy): domain Bacteria; phylum Actinomycetota; class Acidimicrobiia; order Spongiisociales; family UBA5794; genus JBFGCM01. Next base: position 5,951 of record JBFGCM010000022.1, on the reverse strand, counting down.
GTCGACCTCGGTGCGAACTACGTCGATGAGCTCAGTGTCTCGGGACCCGGTGGTGGCCGCCTAGGGCCTCTGTGCTCCGTCAGATGGGAAAGACGACTCTCACCGTCGTGCCCTTGCCGGGGCGGCTCGTGATGGTTGCCTCGCCACCGGCGTTCGCCGCCCTGGTGCGCAGGTTCTCGATGCCCATGCCGTAGGTCACCGAGCCCGGCTCGAAGCCGCTGCCGTCATCGGTGACGATCACCACGAGGGAATCCGGATCGACGCGAACTCCCACCTCGATGCGCTGGGGCCCTGCGTGGCGGAGCGCGTTGCTCAAGGACTCCTTGACCGCCTGGAGGGCGTCCTCCACCATGCTCGGCGGGATGCTCTCGATGGGGCCCTTGAACGACGTCACGACATCGGCTTCGTGCGCCTCGGCAATGGTTTCCACGACCTCCGTGACCTCGCGAGCCAGGTTACGGCCCGCCCAGACCGGTGGGCGCAGGTCGAAGATGAAGCGTCGCAGCTCGCTGATGGCATCGTCCAACCTCTGGACCGTGCTCTCCAGTGCGGCGGCCACCTCCGGGTCGTTGACGAGCCTGATCTGTGCCTGGATGGTGAGGCCGACCGCGAACAGGTCCTGAATGATGGCGTCATGGAGGTCGCGGGCGATGCGCTCCCTGTCCTCGATGATGGCGAGCCGGCGTAACCGGCGCTGGAGCCGAGCGGTGGAGATCGCAGCCCCGGCGATGACCGCCAGTGACTCGACGACCGCCTCGTCGTCTTGGGTGAATCCGCCGTCTTTCTCCGTGAGGTAGATGTTGCCGAATACCCGTCCGCCCACCGACACGGGGACCCCCAGAAAGGAGTGCATCTCAGGATGATCGGGAGGGAACCCGACGCTGTCGGCATGGGAGCGGATCTCGTCGATCCGGACGGGCTTCTTGTGCCGCGTGATGGTGCCCAACAGGCCCCGACCCATGGGTGGGGCGCCGATCTTGGAGACCGTGTCGCCCTCCATCCCGGCATGCAGGAACTCCACGAGGACGCCGTGATCGCCGAGCACGCCCAGCGCCCCGTAGGTGGCGCCGGTGAGGTTCATACCGGTCTCGACGGTCTTGAAGAGCACCGCCGTCAGATCGGTCTGGCCGGCCACGGCGGCAGCCGCATGCACCAGATCGGTCAACTGGTCGGCGGGGATCGGCTGAGCCGTCATGGGGGCAGGCTACCGGCTTCCACCAGGACCTTTGCCCCTATGCCGATACCGGCTCGGTCGGCAACGATGGCCCTGTAGCGATAGCGTTGTACCCGGCGACAGGGAGAACCCAATGCGGGTCTTGATCGTGGATGATCATCAGGTGGTGCGGCAAGGGCTGAAGGCGCTCGTCGATTCCGAAGATGACCTCGAAGTCGTGGGGGAAGCCGAAACCGCCGATGACGCCGTGCGCCAGGTCGGCTACAACTCGCCGGATGTGGTCGTGATGGACGTCCGGTTGCCGGACGGGAACGGCATCGAAGCATGCCGTGAGATCCGCGCCCGATTCCCCGACGTCAACGTCTTGATGCTCACGTCCTATGCAGACGAGGAGGCGCTGGTCTCCGCCATCGTGGCGGGCGCCGCCGGGTACGTCCTCAAGCGGATCGACTCCGAGGAGCTGGTCTCTAGCATCCGCAAGGTGGGCCAGGGGCAGTCGCTGCTCGACCCGGCCATGACCGAGCGGCTGTTCAGCAAGATCCGCGGCAACACGCCGGACGATCCGTTGCTCGCCAGGCTGTCGCCGCAGGAGCGCAAGATCCTCGACCGGATCGCCGAGGGCAAGACCAATCGGCAGATCGCCAGTGAGATGTTCCTCGCCGAGAAGACCGTCAAGAACTACGTGTCGAACCTGTTGGGCAAGCTGGAGATGAAGCGGCGCAGCGAGGCGGCGGCCTACGCCGCCAAGTTGTCCGCTCGTCGTGAGCAGATGTATCCGGCGGAGGACTGGGGGGAGGCGCAATGAGGGTTGTGTGCGGCATCGACGGATCGGACCACAGCATGGTCGCGTTGCGGCGTGCCGAGAGGATCGCGGCGTGGCTCGACGGAGAGCTTCACGTGGTGTTCTGTGCTCACCTGTCGCCCATGCTCTTCGCGTCAGGGGAGATCTCGCCGGCCCGCATCGACGAGATCGAGCGTCACGACCGCGATGCGGTCTGGGAGCTCGCAGACGAGGTGCTGGCCGAGATGGATGGAAAGATCCCGGTGAAGAAGATCGACCTCAAGGGCTACCCGGCAGATGCCCTCGTGAAGTACGCCGAGGAAGTGGATGCCGATCTGCTCGTCGTGGGCAGCAGGGGCCGCGGTGCGTTCTCAGCGTGGCTGCTGGGGAGCACGAGCATCCGGGTGTTGCACACCGCCAAGTGCGATGTGCTCATCGTGAGAGGAGCCGAATGATGAAGGTGCTCGACTTCATGACCGAGAACGTCATCACCACGACGCCGGGTGAGACCCTCAAGGATGCTGCGCGCAAGATGATCACCGCCAGAGTGAGCGGCTTGCCGGTGGTCGACGAGGGCAACCACGTCATCGGCATCATCACCGAAGCGGACTTCCTGGAGAGGGAAGCCGAGCGGGATCGCACGCCGGGGCTCTTGGACGCGCTGTTCCACCGGCGCGACGCCATCGTCGAGGCGGAGATCGTCGGTGAGGTGATGACCGAACGCCCGGTCCTCATCCATCAGGACAGCTCCCTGGCGGCGGCGGCGCGGTCGATGGCAAAGCACGGCGTCAAGCGGTTACCCGTTGTCGACGCCGACGGCGTGTTGCTGGGCGTCATCAGCCGGGCCGACATCGTGAACGCGTTCGCTCGACCCGACGAGGTGCTCGAGGACATCATTCGAGAGGACATCGTGAAGCGGATCCTCTGGGAGGATCCCGGCACTGTCGACATCAAGGTCCACGAAGGCGTTGTCACCCTTGGCGGTCGCTTGGAGACCAAGAGCGAGGCGACGTTCTTCGTCGAGCTCGTGGAGCGGGTCGAGGGTGTGGTGCGGGTGCATTCGAATCTCCGGTGGAAGATCGACGACACGAAGCCGTCGACGCCCACCTACGTTTGAGCCAGGTGTCACCTGGGCAGATTGTGGATGCACGCGTCGTCCGGGCGCGCCCAATTGCTCTCGTGTATAATCAAGTGTAACGAAGTAGAAGGGTACGGTACGGCAGCGGCCTGTTGCGTGGGAACAATAATTATCCCTATGGCGTTGGTGGAATTTCCAGTACCGTTGGAGTCGAAATGGCATTAGAAGAGCTTCTACACGATATCGACGACGACTGGCGTGAGGCAGGAGCCTGCGTCGGCGTCGACGCCGACCTGTTCTTCCCGGTAGGTGAAGAGCTGGAGAAGATCGCTGCGGCGAAGTCGGTGTGCGCAACGTGTCCGGTCCGTGACGACTGCCTGCAGTATTCGATCGCAACGAACCAGACCGAGGGTGTGTGGGGTGGTCTGACCCCTGCTGAGCGCCGCCGCCTACGACGCCGACTCATGGAAGAGCGCCGCCGAGCGGCTTCGTAACCCCACCCAACTCTATGCAACTCCGGAAATTCGGACGGACGGGTTGGCTCGTGGGCGAGGTCGGCTTCGGGGCGTGGGCCATCGGCGCCGATTGGGGTCAAGTGTCCGACGACCAGGCGATGGCCGCCCTCCATGCCGCATGCGACGCCGGGGTGAATCTGTTCGACACGGCCGATGTGTACGGCGACGGGCGCAGCGAGCAACTCCTGGCGAGGCTGCGTCGCGAGCGCCCTGGCGAGGAGATCCACATCGTCACCAAGGCGGGTCGGCGCCTCGACCCGCACGTCGCCGGTGGTTACACGGAAGCAGCGCTCAACGAGTTCGTCGACCGGTCACGGCGCCTGCTCGAGACGGACACGCTCGAGCTCGTGCAGCTGCACTGCCCCCCGACCGACGTGTACTACCGCCCTGAGGTGTTCGCCACCATGGACCGCATGGTGGCCGCAGGCAAGATCGCGCGCTGGGGAGTCTCCGTCGAGCGGGTCGAGGAGGCGCTGAAGGCCATCGAATGGCCCTCCGTGGCGAGCGTCCAGATCATCTTCAACATGTTCCGGCAGCGCCCTGCGGAGCGGTTCTTCGCCGAGGCGGCAGAGCGAGACGTCGCCATCCTGGCGCGGGTGCCGCTGGCATCGGGCCTGCTCACCGGCAAGATGCGCCCCGATTCCACCTTCCCCGCCGACGATCACCGGACCTACAACCGTCACGGGGAGGCGTTCGACGTCGGGGAGACGTTCTCCGGCGTGCCCTATGCCGTGGGGCTGGAGGCGGTCGAAGAGCTGCGCCCGTTGGCGCCCCACGGCTCGTCCCTCGCCCAGTTCGCACTTCGCTGGATCCTCATGCATCCGGAGGTGTCGGTGGTGATTCCCGGCGCCAAGAACCCGGAGCAGGCCGGCGACAACGCCAAGGCGTCTGCCATCGAGCCGCTCCCGCCTGAGACGATGGACGCGGTGCGAGACATCTACGACCGCCGCATTCGGCCCCACGTGCACCACCGCTGGTGAGCCTGCGGGCCTCAGGTTTGCCCTGCGGCCGATCAGGGAATGGATGGTCTCGAGGAGGAGATCATGTTCCCCAGCCAGCCAGACAACGGACCACATGCCGCAGCAGCACTGACCGACGCCCAGCTCGAGCAACTCATGGAGATCGTGCACTGGGAGGCGGCCATGCGCATGGATCGTGACGGCTATCACCGGCTGCTCCGCAACTACATGGAGGCCCGGGATCGGTCGCAGGACCGCCTCGACTCCGCCCGTGGTGAGCGGGAGCGGCTGACGTTCGCTCAAGATGTGCTGCGAGACATCGCAGCGCTGCCGGTCACCCGAGCCGCCTGAACGAGACCGTCCGTTCCTCTCGAGCGCCTATCCCCGATGAGCACCGATCTGGACGTCGTGCGCCACCAGCTCGATCACATCGACCGTGGGGTCACCGACTTCTTGCGGCGATGGAGCATCCCTGCGTTGCGGATCTCCGTGGCCGTGGTGTTCGTCTGGTTCGGCGCCCTGAAGGTGTTCGACGTCACCCCGGTCACCGAGCTCGTGGCCGACACGGTCTATTGGTTCGATCCGGACTGGGTGGTGCCGGCATTGGGCTGGCTCGAGCTGATCGTGGGTCTTGGCCTCCTCTTCAAAGTGGCGTTGCGTCCGGTGCTGGCCTTGTTCGCATTGCAGATGGCCGGCACCTTTCTGGTGTTGGTCGTGCAGCCCGGTGTGGCGTTCCAGGACGGCAACCCGCTGCTGCTCACCACCGAGGGTGAGTTCGTGATCAAGAACCTCGTGTTGCTCTCGGCGGGCATGGTCATCGGCTCGCGGGTGCGCGATGAGCAGGGGGCGATTCGCTAGGGCGTAGCTTCTGGCAGCCCGGCGAGCACGGCAACGACCCTCCACTGCGCATCGACCACGAGCCGCGCCTCCGACACGACTCGACGCCCCGCCTCGTCGATGCCGACGAACTCGGCAACGGCCAGGAACCCGTCGTTGGCGGCATGTTCGACCCCGACCCGTCTCAGGATGACCTCTGCGTAGGGCGGAGGTGTCGTCGCCGACAGGCTCGTGTCCGGTGCCGTGTAGAGATCGATGTCACCGTGCCCGGTGAGGTAGCCGCTCAAGAACCCTTGCACGGCCACGTCGAAGTCGCTGCCGGTTGGTGGTGACAGCTCGCCGACCGGGCGCGGCGTGTTGACCGCCTGCGGCGCATCGGCTCTGGAGGGGAGGCCCGCTGCGGTGAACCAGTCACCGGTCGTGCGTACCGGTATCTGGAAGTACTGCACCCCGAGCGCCACATACTCCTCACCCATCGCACCCAGCAGATCCACGGCGACGGTCGCCGAGTACAGATCGGCGGCGATCGGCTCCAGCTGCACCGTGGCCGCCTCCATCACATACCACTGGCCGGGCGGGATTCCGGTGAGGTCGAGCGGGACGGAGT
>JBFGCM010000021.1:0-43261 GCA_041581135.1 Acidimicrobiia bacterium | reverse complement strand
GTGGTGGGTGATTTCGATGGGGATGGGTTGGATGATGTGGCGTCGTTCCATCCGGCGTATGGGCGGTGGTGGGTGGCGCGGTCGTCGGGGTCGGGGTTCAGTCCGCAGTTGTGGGTGGATTACACGACGGATTCGGGGTGGGAGACCCATGTGGTGGGTGATTTCGATGGGGATGGGTTGGATGATGTGGCGTCGTTCCATCCGGCGTATGGGCGGTGGTGGGTGGCGCGGTCGTCGGGGTCGGGGTTCAGTCCGCAGTTGTGGGTGGACTACACGACGAACACCGGTTGGGACCCGCAGCTCGCCGCCGACGTCACGGGCGACGGGCGTACCGACATCGCAGCATTCCACCCCAGCAACGGGACGTGGTGGGTGGCGCGTTCGGCACGGGGCGCTTTCATTGCGGAACTGTGGATCGACTACACGACGAACACGGGCTGGGATCCGCAGCTCGCCGCCGACGTCACCGGGGATGGCCGCGTCGATGTGGTGTCGCACTATCCGGCCAACGAGACGTGGTGGGTGAGCGTGTCCGACGGGTCGGCGTTCACGGTGAGCAAGTGGGCGGGCGGCTAGGCCGAGGCCGGGACCCCTAGGCTCATCGACCGATGGAGGATCTACAGGGAAGAGTTGCCGTGATCACCGGCGGCGCCGGCGGTATCGGCGCCGCATTGGCCGCCCGGGCGGGACGCGAGGGGATGCGAGTCGTCGTGTCCGACATCGACCGCCGGAGCGCCGACGCCGTGGTGAGCGAGCTCGTCGCCGGCGGCGTCGACGCCGTCGCCATCGAGACCGACGTCCGTGACCCCGATGCGGTCGAGGGGCTCGCCGCTGCGGTCGACGATCGCTTCGGTGGCACCCACGTGCTGTTCAACAATGCCGGGGTCGGATTGAGTCGGGGACTGTTGTGGGAGGAGACCCTCGAGGATTGGGAGTGGGTGGTGGACGTCGACCTGTGGGGCGCCATCCACGTGCTCCGCTCCTTCGTGCCCCGGATGTTGGCGCACGGCGAACCGGGACACATCGTGAACACGGCGTCGATGGCCGGCATCATCCCCGGGCCCGGCATGGCCGCCTACCGCGTCGCCAAGTCCGGTGTCGTCGGCCTCACCGAGACCTTGTACGCCGACCTCCAGCTCATCCGGGCTCCCATCGGCGTGACCCTGCTCTGCCCCGGATGGGTTCGGACGGGTATCAACGACTCCGCGCGCTTCCAGTCGTCCGCGGCCGCGGGTTTCGCCAGCGCCCACGGCGAGTTCCTGGCCGGCTTGATGAAGGATGTCGTCGACTCGGGCCGCGATCCGGCTGACGTCGCCGACCTGGTGTTCGCCGCCATCGCCTCCGACCAGTTCTACGTGTTCACCCACCCCGAGTGGAACAAGGCCATCACCTACCGAGCGCAGAACATGATCAACGGAGTCAACCCACCTCCGGGGCCGATGACCAAGGCGGCGTGGGAGCAGCTAGGGCATTGAGCTCACGCGTTCACCCCCGACCGTCGGCACCTGACTCGCAGCCCGTCTACGCCCGCGAGATCGCTACCGGTCATGCCCCGCGATGGCGGCGAACTTCGGGTCCGGCACCGTGCCGTCTCATCCCAGCGACCGGTGAGTAGCCGCCTCTGACGTCGTAGGAGAATCGTCGCGGTCTCTCAGGCACCGATGGCGGCACCCAGGGCCTCGAGGCCCCCCTTGACGTCGGTGCCGACGTTCACCCGGAGCACTCGCCGTCCCCGTTCCCGGAGGGCGTGATAGTCCCCGAGCGCTTGGCCCGCGATGAGCTTTCCGAAGGTGAAATCCGTTTCCGGGACTGCGATGTCGAATCGAGGCTCGTCGACGATTTGCAGGAACACGCCCGTGTTGGGCCCACCCTTGTGGAGCTGGCCGCTGGAGTGCAGGAATCGAGGGCCGTACCCGAGCGTGGTCGCTACCCGCAATCGATCGCGGAGGCCGTGGCGCATATGCTGAAGGGAGCGCGACGTGTCCTCGTCTGGTGCGAGATAGGCATGAATGCCGATGTAGTCGCCGGGCTGGACCGACTGGCGCCACTCGGCGGCAGCACCCATCACCTCGTGGGCGTGGTGCTCGACCACCTCCCCTTCGAAGGAGCCACCGGCCATGACCTTGCCGGCCAGCTTCTTGGCCAGCTGTACGTCCGGTTGGTCGAACGGATTGATCCCCAGCACGGCGCCGGCCGCCGCCACCGCGACCTCGAAGCGGTAGATGAGCGTGCCCAGGTCGTAGCGGTTGTCCACACGGATCGTGACAGTCGGATGCCCGGCGTCGGCCAGCGCTGCCACCTGATGGCTCGGCTCGCCCCCCGTGATCTCCACGAACAACCGATCAGCCCCGTAGACGTCGGGCGGCCCGACGTGCTCTTCTGCGATGGGGACGATGCCCGTGCCGTCCTTGCCGGTGGACTCGGCGATGAGCTGCTCCAGCCACGCCGGGAACGCGGCGAGCTCGTCCGACACGAAGAAGGTGACCTTGTCGCGCCCGGCGAGGGCGGCTTCGCCCATCGCCGCACCCAGCCGGAGGGCATCGGGAGCCTGGTCGGACTGCACGCTGGAGCGCTCGGCGCCGGCCGCTGCCACCAGCGCCGGCAGGTCGACCCCGATGAGAGCGGCCGGGGCCAGCCCGAATGCCGTCAGGGCCGAGTACCGGCCACCCACTTCCGGATTGGCGGGCAACACGCGAAGGAAATCGCGCTCGGCGGCGATCTCGACCAGCTTCGACAGCGGGTCGGTCACCGCCACGAAGTGCCGGCCGGGACGGTCGACCAGCTTGCGGGTTCGCTCCCAGAAGTAGCGATAGAACGACAACGTCTCGAGAGTCGTGCCGGACTTCGACGACACCAAGAACAGGGTGCGAGCCGGGTCGATGGCGTCGGCGACGCGCTGCACGCCGAGCGGATGGGTGGAGTCCAGCACGATGAGCCGGGGTCGGTCCGCAGCGTTGCCGAAGGTCGCCTGGTAGAGCTCGGGGGCCAAGCTGGATCCGCCCATCCCCACCAAGACCAGATGGTCGAAGGGCTGCTGGGCGGCGAATTCGAGCAGCTTCGGCGCGCTCGCCGTCGCCTCCTCGGGCAAGTCGAGCCAGCCGAGCCGGTTGGTCAGCTCGGGGGTGTCGGCGGTGGCTCCCCACAGTGCCGGATCATGGGCCCACAGCCGCTCCACGAAACCGTCGGCCGTCCATTGTTGGAGTCGGTCGGCGACGGCACCGTCCAGCGCTCCCAGGAGGAACGTCGTCGTCGGCTGTGGCGACACCGCCAGCTCGTCGGCCGGTCCCACGTGCTCGGCGCCGGGCGCTCCATCATCCACGGATGGATGCGACCTTGTCGGCGACCACGGCGAGGAGATCCTCGAACGATTTGGCGAAGGCGTCGACGCCTTCTACCTGCAGCTCTTCGGTGAGCACGTCGAGGTCCACTCCCAGACCACCGAGCGCGGCGAGCTGCACGTAGGCATCGGCGACGTCCGACTCGATGGCGTCCGCCTTGATCTCGCCGTGATCATCGAAAGCCTCGAGTGTCGCCGGAGGGAGCGTGTTCACGGTGTTCCTCCCGATGAGCTCCTCCACGTAGAGCACGTCGCGGTAGTTCGGGTTCTTCGTCGAGGTGGAGGCCCACAGCACCCGCTGCGGCTTGGCGCCTCGCGCGGCCAGCTCGGCAAAGCGGTCACCCTCGAAGATCTGGAGGTATCGCTGATAGGTCGCCTTCGAGTTGGCTACGGCGATCTTGCCCTCCAGCGCCCGCGCCGCCGGGTGGTCGATTTCCGCCAGCGCCTTGTCGACTTTGGTGTCGACCCGGCTCACGAAGAACGAAGCAACCGAGGCCAGACCGGTCGGGTCGGCGGCTTGCTCGAGGCCCTTGATGTACGCCTCGGCGACGGCCTCATAGTGATCGAGTGAGAACATGAGCGTCACGTTCACGTTGACGCCGTCCGCCAGCAGCGTGGTGATGGCGGGGATGCCCTCTGGTGTGGCGGGCACCTTGATCATCAGGTTGGGTCGGTCGACGAGCTTCCACAGCCGACGCGCCTCTGCGATGGTCCCCTCGGTGTCGGCGGCGAGCAGGGGCGAGACCTCGAGGCTGACGAATCCGTCGCCACCATCGCTCGAGTCGTACACGCCGCGAAGGATGTCGGTGGCCGCCTGGATGTCGGCGACCATGAGCCGCTCCAGCACGGTGGTGGCATCGGCGGCTGGATCCTCTTGGAGAATGGCGGCGATGTCGTCGTCGTACTCGTTGGAGTCGCCGATCGCCTTCTGGAAGATGGTCGGGTTGCTGGTCTCGCCGCGCAGGCCACCGTCGACGAGTCGAGCCAGTTCGCCACTCTCCAGCAGCTCGCGCCGGATGAAGTCGAGCCACACCGACTGTCCGACGTCGTGAAGCTCCTTCGCCTTGCTCATGTGAGGAATCCTTTCGGAGGTGCGATCAAACGGTAGCGGCTGGTACGGATCGGCCGAGCGTCAGCGAGTGAAGCCCATCCGCCCTAGCGCCGCCACCACGTCGCTGCCCAACCCGGGCCTTTCGAGGGCATAGGCCACGTTCGCCTCGAGGAAACCGGCCTTGGTGCCGCAGTCGAACCGCGTGCCGCGGAAGCGCACCCCGTGAAATAGACCCTCGAGTTGAGCCATGGCATCGGTCAGCTGGATCTCGCCGCCGGCGCCCCGTTTGCCCTCCGACAGGAACGTGAATACCTCGGGCTGGAGGATGTAGCGCCCCACTATGGCGAGGTTGGATGGGGCGTCCTCGGGTGCCGGCTTCTCGACCAGGTCGGTGACCTCGACCACCCGGCCGTCGTCTGCGCCCGGTGTGATGATGCCGTAACGGCTCGTGTGCTCGGGCTCCACCTCCATGAGGGCGATCACGTTGCCGCCACGCTCGGCGTGGATCTCGGCCATCTCGGCCAGGGCTCCCGGTTCTCCCTTGATGAGGTCGTCGGCGAGGAGCACGGCGAACGGCTCATCGCCGACGAAGTCGCGGGCACACCACACGGCGTGCCCCAGGCCGAGGGGCTCCATCTGCCGCACGTACGCCACTTGCCCGGCGGACGGCTGCCACTCGGTCAGAACGGCCAGGTCCTCGTCCTTGCCGCGAGCGGCGAGCGTGGCTTCGAGCTCGTAGTTGCTGTCGAGGTGGTCCTCGATGGCCGACTTGTTGCGGGCCGTCACGAACACGAACTGCTCGATGCCCGCTCGCCGCGCCTCGTCGATGCTGTACTCGATGAGGGGCTTGTCAACCACAGGCAGCATCTCCTTCGGGATGGCCTTGGTGGCGGGAAGAAAACGGGTTCCCAGCCCCCCGACGGGGAACACTGCCTTACGTACTGGTTTGGTCATCGCGCCTCGCTGGTCATTGCGGTCATCACCCTATCCGCTCATCGGTCGAATCCGACCAGGCCCCAACCCACGAGTGCCAGCCCGGCGACGATCGCCAACCAAGGGAGCAGCGCCCGGAGCCTGCTCTCGGCGGCGTCGAGGTCGGCCGATGCGATATCGGCGGCGGCTTCCGCCCCCACCTCTGCCTGTCCCTGCTCGACTGCCGAGGCTGCCGCGTCCTCGGCGGCTGCGATCAGTGTGGTCGGTGGTGCGGCGATGGTCGGCGCTCCGGTGGTCGGCGTGCCGGTGGTGGTGGTGGTCTCGGGTTCCGTCGTGGTGGTCGTCGCCGGCGGAGCCGCCGTGGTGGTACTCGTCGTGGTCGATGTGGTCGTGGTGGTGGTCGTGGTCGTAGTGGTCGTGGTCGTAGTGGTCGTACTCGTCGTCGTAGTGGTCGTCGCATCGGGTGAGACGGTGACGGTGACCTCGAACTGGTCGATGACGCGCGTCGGTTCGATCTGCTGCTCGAGCAGCGTGAGCGTCGAGACGCCCAACGGAGCCGCCGAGATCGTGACGGTCGACGACCACTCTCCCTGGCCGCAGGCTGGCGCGGCGCTGGCCGACACCGGTCCGCTGATGACCAGGCACGTGGTGGGGTCGGTGCCGCGGCCCGCCGGCGAGTTCATGGCGACCTTCACCGCCACGGGCATGCCGCTCTCGGTGGTTTCCACGGTTTCCGGCGCCACGTTCGTGATCGCAGCGTGGGCCGGCATAGCGATGATGAGTGCCGCGAGCGCGGCAAGGCATCCGGTGAGTCCCCTCATGCGGCCGAGAGGCTACTCGGCCGAACCGATCAACCGGCAACGAGCTCCCGCTGGACGCGGTCGGCGTGACCCTTGGCGCGAACGTTGTACCAGGCCTGGGCGACCCTGCCCGCCTCGTCGATCACCACCGTGGAGCGAATCAGACCCTCGTATTCCTTGCCATAGTTCGACTTGGTGCCCCACGCCCCGTAGGCCTCGGCCATCGAGTGGTCCTCGTCGGACAAGAGGGGGAACGGCAGGTCGTGCTCGGCCTTGAACCGGTCGAGCTCGTCCACCGGATCCGGACTGACGCCCACGATCTCGTAGCCGGCCGCGTAGAACGTCTGGTATCGATCACGGAAATCGCATGATTCCGTGGTGCATCCCGGCGTGAACGCTCGGGGGTAGAAGTAGACGACGAAGCGGTGCCCCGCATAGTCGTCGAGGGTCACCTCGTTGCCCTCGTGGTCGAGTCGGGAGAAGAAGGGCGCCTCGTCACCCGGTTCCAGCCTCGTGTTCGATGGGGTCACAGGGGTCCCTCCGTTGTCGGGATCGGTGTGATGGTAGGAAGACGTCACGCGTCGGCGATCGCGGCGTCGACGCTGACCGTGCCCCCCGCGATGTCGATCTTGACGCCGTCGACCGGCCGGCTGCGGAGCTGGCCGCACGCCCCGTCGATGTCGCGTCCCTTGGTGTCCCGCAGGGTGGCATTGGCTCCGTGTCGCGCCAGCTCGGCGAGGAATGCCCGGGTTTGAGTCGCCTCCGGAGGCTGGTCGTCACCGCGTGGTGTCGGGTTCACCTCGATGACATTGATGTGGGCCCGCAGGCGAGCGGCGATGCCGGCGAGCCGACGCGCCTGGTCGATGCTGTCATTCACTCCGTCGATGAGAGTCCACTCGATGCTGACCCGCCTTCCGGTGGCGGCGAAGAAGCCCTCTGCGGCGGCAATGACCTGCTCGAGGTCATATCGTCGGTTGAGTGGAACCAGCCGTGAGCGGAGCTCGTCGTCGGCCGCGTGCAGGCTGACCGCGAGGTTCACCTTCCACGGTTCGGCGGCCAGGCGGTTGATCCCGGGCACCACGCCGACAGTGGACACCGTGATCGAGCGGGCCGACATCCCCATGACCTCGATCAGGCGCCGCAGCGACTCACGTACGTGCCGGTAGTTGGCCAGTGGTTCGCCCATACCCATGAAGACCACGTTGGTCACACGCCCGGGAGAGCCGGTGATGGGGTCGGTGGCGAGCGTGGCGTTGGCGTAGGCGACCTGGGCGACGATCTCGCCGGCGGTGAGTTGGCGCTCGAACCCGAATTGTCCGGTGGCGCAGAACGAGCAAGCCATTGCACACCCAGCCTGGCTCGAGATGCAGAGGGTCGTGCGCTTGGGGTAGCCCATCATGACGGTCTCGATGGAAGCGGCATCGGGGGCTCGGAACAGCCACTTCCGGGTCGTGTCGTCGTCGCCGCGCCGCTCGATTTCCCGGGTGAAGGGCCACAACGGCCCGATCCGATCGCGGAGGGCGTGCGGCAGGTTCGTCATGTCGGCGGTGTGTAGCACGGGTGTCACGTAGAGCCAGCGTTGCAGCTGCTCGGCGCGGTACCGCGGCTCGCCGTCCACGAGGTCGTCCAGATCCTCGGGCGCCACGTCGTAAGGGGAACGATCGGCCATCTACTCATGGTACGGCCGCTGCCGGTTCCCGCCGCCGGGCCGGGCCGGAGGAGCTAGCCGAGCGCTCCGGCCTGTTCGATCCAATCCGTGGTCTGTGACTCGGCCACGTCGAGTTGCTCGGCGAGCTCCGCGGCGTCGGCGGCGGCCAGCGCGGCGAACGTCGTGATGCCCAGTCCGTTGAGGCGCCCGGCGTAGACCGGACCGATGCCCTTGATGGAGGTGAGGTCGTCGCCGCCGGTGGCCGGGGGGCTGGGCTGCTCCGGTACGGAAGATGGCGGTCCCGTGGTGGCCCGGCCCGATGGGGCGGAGTCGGGGCGATCGGCGGGCGGCCTGTCGAGTTGGGCGGGCGGTGAGGAGCTACGGAAGGCCGGAGGATGTGACACGGGCGTCTGCGGGGCAGGGACGAGCTTGTCCTTGACCATCCACGCCACGCCGGCGAGCCCCGCAACCAACCCTATGAATCGGAGGAGTTTTCGCATCCGGCGATGATACTCAGTCGAAATGCCCGGGCTACGGCTTGCAGTTCCAGTGCCACCACGGATCGCCGATCCAGTCGATGCTGTCCTGCACCAGCCACCACGCCGAGGCCACATTGGCGACCGGATCGAACGGGCTGGCCCCATCGTGTCCTGCCGCAGGCGCCGCAATCGCCCAGGTGCTGGGAATGAACTGGAACAAGCCCGATGCCCCGGAGGAGGCGTTGTAGGCCGAGGGGTCGCCATTGCTCTCGCAATCGATGACCCTCAACGCATCGTCCACCATGTCCTCGGGGAAGTACTCGGACACGAGACTGCGCCACTCTTCGACGTCGCGTTCCCCGCCCTGGTCCGGTGGCGGTGGTGCCGTGGTCGTGGTGGTGGGTGGTGGCGGAGCGGTGGTCGTGGTGGTGGGTGGTGGTGGCGGAGCGGTGGTCGTGGTGGTGGGTGGTGGCGGTGGTGCCGTGGTGGTGGTCGTGGCGGCGATGACCGGGGCGGCGGTGCTGGTCGTTGTGGATGGCGGGGGGGCCGTGGAGGTCGTGGTCGTGGGCTCGGGAGCCAGCGCCGCTGCGGCGAGAAGCGGTGCGGGGTCCGGCGCTGCGGGGGCGGCGTCCCCGCGCTCGGCCAGCGGATCTGCGAAAACGGTTGCCGCTGCCCTGCCTGTGGCGTGGCTCGGAAGGTCCACAGTGGGCGCGACGTCTTGGGCGGCATCCGGAGAGAATGCCGCAACGCCGATCAACGCCGTGACGATGATCACCAGAATGCCCAGGAGGGCAAGCGGATAACGGGGCCGCAAGTGCACCTCGATGGTCGCTTCAGGCCAGCGCTGCCTGGCTCGGCCGTCGACGAGGCTAGAGGCCACACGGGGACGGGCGCAACCTCGCCTCCCGGTATTTTCCAGGGCTGGCGGCGCTCTTGTCAGGCGACCTGAGCCGACGAGTTCGAGATTCGGGGGTCGGCGTACCCCGAAGGCGTCGCTCCAGCGGCGTCGATCATCGAGATCGGACCCCACCCAACCATGCGGGGCTCATCCGAATGGCGCACGCGATGTCCCAGCGCCTGCAGTGCGTCGACGGCGGGGAACCCGGTCTCCACGGCGATCTGCGATTGCGGCGCCGGTGCGATGTCGCGGATGGTCCACCGCGGGAACTCTTGTACCGCAGCCCCGTCCAGCCCCGCGTGGTAGCGCAACACGGCGGCGTGGAGGAGCAGCTGCGGCTGATGGATGCCGCCGCGAGTTCCGAGCAGCATGTCGAGTTTCTCGCCGGCCGTCCACAGGGTGGGTGCCAGCGTGTGGCGCGGCCGCCTGCCGGGTGTCCACTCATTGGGGTGGCCGGGTCTCAGGTTGAAGCCGGCGCCACGGTTGTGGAGGAAGACGCCGGTGGGCCCGGCGTCGAGGCCGCTTCCGATGCCGTGGAAGTTCGATTGGATGAGCGACACACCCATCCCATCGGCGTCGAGCACCGTCAGGTAGGCCGTTCCGCCCGGCATGGCGTGTGCCGCCGGCCAAGGCGTCACCCGGTCTGGATGGATCGAGGCCGCCCGCTGCGCCAGCCGATCGGGGTCGACGAGTTCGTGCACGGGCATCGCCGAGGTGTCCGGATCGCTCAGGATCTCGTCCCGCTCCCAGGCCACCGCCCGATATGCCTCGATGGCAGCGTGGTGGAAGGGAGCCTGCTGGGGGTCCCGCACCGGGTCGAGCCGCTCGAAGATCATCGCCGCGGCCAGCACCAGGTATCCCTGGCTGTTGGGCGGGATGGTCCATGCAGTCTTGCCGAAGACGTCGGCGCTCATTGGAGCGGTCCACTCCGCCTGGGTGACGGCGAGATCGGCCGGCGTGATGATGCCGCCGGTGGCCTCTGCGATGCCGCGGGCCACCGGACCGGCATAGAAGCCGTCACGACCGTCCGCGGCGATCCCTTCCAGAGTCGCGGCGAGGTCGGGCCGGCGCAGGCGGGTGTCGGCGGCAGGTGGCTCGCCGCCGGGGTACAAACCCGCGGCCGAAGGTCGGTCGGCCAGGAGTGGCTGGATGCGGCGGAGGGCGTCGGCGAGTTCCACGCTGGCCCGGAACCCGTCCCAGGCGTGTCCGATCGCAGGCGCCAACAGATCGCTCATCGACATCGAGCCGAACCTGGCATGCAGCGCGAACCATCCGTCGACGCACCCCGGAACTGTCACCGTCGCCGGGTGGCGGAGCGGTATGGAATCGAGCCCGGACCCGCGCAGCGCCGCCGCGTCCGTGCCGCCGCCGGCCCGCCCGGATGCGTTGAGGGCCAGCGGCGTGCGGGATCCGGGCTGGTGGATGAGCGCGAAGAGATCGCCCCCGATGCCGCACGTGGTGGGTTGCACCACTCCCAGTACCGCGTTGGCGACGACGGCGGCATCGACCCCGTTGCCGCCACGGCGCAGCGTGGCGATGGCTGCATCGGTGGCCAGGTGGTGTGGGGTGACGGCCACGGCGTCGCCGGACGCCTGAAGCCGGTCGGTCACGGTGCCGTCTTGCTGAGGCGTCGGTTCAGCGCGTCGAGGACCGCGCGCACCGTTGCTTCGCCTTCGTCGCCGGTGGAGATGGCCGAGCCGACGGCGACCTCCTCCTCGAGGCCGTTCGCCGAGACGACGACGGCGATGAGGATCTCGCGCAGCCCAACTGTGGCGGGGCCGACAGCGTCCAGCGCCAGCGGCACCGAACCGTCCTCGAGCATGTCCTCGACGGCGTGAAGGGTGGCCTCGCCGATGAGCCGGAGCCGTGCCGATGCCACGCTCGGACCGCTGGAGCTTCCGACGTACTGTCGTCCGTGCCACATGAGGCCCACCGAGATGGTGGTGCGGTTCCCATCCGGGGTCTCCTTGATCCCGGCCAGCGCCGGTCGCTCGGCGGACGGCTGTGGAACCGCCTCGGGAGCGATCTGGACCACCGAGATCACTCGCCGGTCGATGTTGGTGCCGAAGCGAGCCATGGCGAGCGATTGGATGTCACGCACGACCTGCTTGGGTGCCTTGGCGGGAGCGGCCAGCACATGCACCTCGGTGACGCGGTCGTCGTCGGCGAGGATGCGGACGGCTTGCACTGACTCGAGTCGCGTGATGGTCTCTTCGAGCTCTCGGTAGTCCACCGTGGGGGGTCCTCCTTGGCACCGTGTGCGCTCTGCCCGGCCAGCGTAGCCCGCACGAATCGTGGCCCGGTGCCGCAGCGATGGAATGAGCTTGCAACGGTGGGTGGGGTGACGTATCTTGTCGGCAGGTCGCAGAGGGGAGTGACCGAGCCTGGGTGGGAAGCCCCTGTGCGAGTTGTTCGCGTGCAGGGTAGGGCAGGCGAGCACATTGGCACATGCAGGATTGCGTGTCGATGCGAGGCCCACTCAGGCTTCCACAGGCGCGTAGAGTGGAGGCAGCGCTCGGGC
Organism: Acidimicrobiia bacterium; assembly: GCA_041581135.1. Taxonomy (GTDB): domain Bacteria; phylum Actinomycetota; class Acidimicrobiia; order Spongiisociales; family UBA5794; genus JBFGCM01. Next base: position 31,594 of record JBFGCM010000021.1, on the reverse strand, counting down.
TACTTGCGACTCGATTCCCAAAGCGGAGCGGATATGTCCGATCCGGTCAGTAAAAGCGACGACCGCGATCGAGAATCCACACTTGGGGATGAGACCCACATGAAGAGCAAGCTCGTCAGGCTCGTTGTGACCCTCGGTACCTTCGCGTCAGCGTTCGCAGCTGGCGCGGCCAGCTTTAGGGTCGGTTGATTCAGATGGCGCCCGATACCATCGGATCGTGGGTGGCCCGGGCGTTGCCCCTCTCGACTGCGTGCACGTGTCGGTGACCAGCCCACGCTGTGACTTCCCCGGGAGTGGTTGCGCTGAACAAGCAAACGGCTAAGAAGCTGCGCATTGCGATCTTGTTCGCCGTTCTCGGCTTGAGCGCGATCGCCGTTCTCCTCGTCGTCGAGGAACCGCCGAGTCCATGGTGGCTTTGGCTGCTGTTTGCCCTTGCCTTCGTCTTCTTCGAGTGGCGGGCGGTGGAGGTCAATGACCGCCTCGTCGCCAGCCCGTCCGTCATGGTTGCGCTCACCGCCGGGGTGGTCTTCGGGCCGGGTAGCGCCGCACTCGGAGTCACGGTCATGGCTGCTCTGGCGTTTCTGACCCCGGAGGACCTCTCGCAACGCCGGTGGTTTCAGCCGATTGTCAACTCCGGACAGCTCGCCTTCAGCGCCGCCATCGCAATCTCGATCCTCGAACTGTTCCTTCCGGACATTCTCACGACCGGGACGCTGTGGCGGATTGCCCTCGGATCGGCAGCCGCGGCCACGGTGTACCTGGTGATCAACTTCAACCTCGTGCAGTTCATCGTGTTCTCGATATTCGGTCGGGCTCAAGTCCGCCCATGGTCCAACATGAAGGCGCTGATCGTTCCCTACGTGGGCATGGGGTTCCTCGGAGGCCTGCTCGGCGCCGCATATGTGCTCGTTGGAATCGTCGCATTGCCATCGATCTTCGTGGTGTTCTACGTCGGCTATATGACCTTCGCCTCCTACAGCCAGATGCGTGAGGCACAAACGGCCACGTTACGTGGCTTCGTCAAGGCGCTCGAGGCGAAGGATCTCTACACCCGCGGTCACACCGAGCGGGTGGCCTATTTTGCAGAATTGATCGGATCGGAGTTGGGATTCAATGGCACCCAGTTGGAGCGGATCCGCTGGGCGGCCTTGATCCACGACGTCGGCAAACTTGCGGTACCGCGACATCTGATCCGCAAGCGCTCGCGGCTCACCGAGCAGGAGTATCGGCAGATGCAGCGCCATGTGCATCTGGTCGAGGACCTCTTGGCAGAAGTCGATTTCCTCCAACCAATGGTGGAAATTGCATCGAATCACCACGCTCACTACGACGGGAACGGCTACCACGGGCCGAGCCACACCCACGGCAATCCACCCACCATCGAGGCGTGCATTCTGGCGGTTGCCGACTCGTTCGACGCCATGACCTCCACGCGGAGCTATCGAGTGGCGCTCTCGCAGCAGTACGCGTTCAACGAGCTGCGTGCCCACGCCGGAACGCAATTCGACCCTGACGTCGTCGAGGCGTTCGAGCGGGCATTGCATCGGACGAAGCAATCGTTTGGATCGCCCGACGTTCATTCCGAGGAGGAAGCCAGGCGGCGGGCCGAGGAGATGGCCATTGGCTGACGGGGGCATCAGGCAAGTCACCACCGCCACGTTCCTCCTGCTGACGCTGCTGGGTGGCCTGACGGCATCGACTGCTCAAACCCCGCTGTGGCAGGTGTTGGTGCTCGCGCTGGTCCTGGCCATCGGCCAGCAGGTGCCGGTGCCATCGTTGTCGGGGGAGAAGCTGTTCGTCGGTATCGGCATCGCCGTGTTCATGCCATTGCTGCTGCAGCTGCCGGAGGGTGGGTTCGACCTCTACGGCATCGTCGCCATCTATTCGCTCGGCCTGGCGCTCTCGTGGCTCGGCTTCCTCGTGTCACGAGACGAACGACGCTCCATTGCGTCCTACTTCGTGTCCGAGGTGCTTGGCCTGGTGGCCTTCACCACGTTGTTCCTGATCGTGGCCACCACGATCGGCGCTGACGCAGCCGATGCCCACTCCATGTTGCTCTTGGTGGCGGTCACGGCCGGGTGCGGCGCGTGGTATGTGACCCGGGGCGCTGTCCGCGCCCTCATCTCGCTCGAGCGGCACGAGCCGGCGATCCGGTACACCTGGTTGTTGGCGCTCGCCGACTGGCCGGTGGTCGTGGGCCTGTTCGCCGCCGGGGCGCTGTTCGGGTTCACCTGGCCGGCCATGGGAGCCTGGGCACTGGGGGTGGCCCTGATGCCGTACGCCTTCGTCCACGTTGCGTTCCTCCGCTACGACGGCACCCGACGCACCTACCGCCAATCCATCCGGGCTCTTGCCCGGATCCCCGAGGTCGCCGGCCTCACTGCAGACGGACACGCCGTGCGCACCGCCGAGCTGGCGCTCGCCATGGGGCGGGAGCTGGGGATGCATCCCTCCAACGTGGAGGAGCTGGAGTACGCCGCCTTGATGCATGACATCGGCCGGGTGACCCTCAACGAGCCGGCCATCCTCAAGGCGGGCTACACCGCAGAGGACATCGCGCGCTGGGGGTCCCAAATCATCGCCGAGGCGCCGTACCTGAGACGCGTCGCACGCATCGTGCGCACCCAGCACGACCCGTATCGCCGCCCGGGCGTGGATCGCGACCCCGACATCCCGCTGGCGTCGAAGATCATCAAGGTGGCCAGCGACTACGACCGTGCCATCCACGAGCGGCGTCTCCCGCCGATGGAGGCACTGGAGCATCTCCACCGTGGATCCGCATATGAGTACGACCCAGAGGTCACGGCGTCGCTCCGTCGCGTCCTGGCCCACCAGCAGGTGATTGCCGCCTGAGTCGGCCTACTGCCGGGCCGCCGAGCCGGGCTCTCCTTTGAGACCATGCTGGAACAGGCGTGGCGGCCGACGCAGCTGCTCCTCGAGGAACACGCCGAGTCCGACCACGAGGAGGACGTCGCCCAGCGACACGACGCTCCCCGGCATGGGGATCACGTCAGCGAGGAACGGGACTCGGCTGGATTCATCGAGCAGCACGTGCTTGGCGTCCAGCTCGATCTCTCCAGATTGCACCCCAGCGGCGAAGTCGGCCTGGCCACCGGCGATCTCCACCGCCTCGGGGAGTATCGGCATGCCACCGTTGAGGGCGATCACGGTGAAGTTCAGCAACACGCCGATACCGGCGATCCAGATGCCGGCCTTGTAGCGGTTGGCCCAGGCCAGGATCAGCATCAGAGGGAACGAGCTGAGCAGCAGGATCACCGCCACCGTTGAGCTCCAGGAGCGATCGCTCGGCAGGAGCTGGGCGATGGTCTGAAGCACCAGCGCCGCCGGCAGCAGCCACCACAGCCGTAGTTCGATCGACGCCAGGTTGCGCAGCTTCCCGCCTCGCAACAGCGAGACTGCGAAGGCCACCAGCAGCAGGACTCCGAGAATCAGCAGCACGCGGCGACGGTACCAGCCCGCGGGCAGAACGGGGCTCGGTAGGCTGTCGCTCGCAGTGGTAGGGAAGGGCCTGACGCGCGTTGTCCTCCGATCGAGCCACCGCGTCGTCGCATGAGCGCCCCATCGCCAGGACACGGCGCGCTGCTCGTGTTCGCGGGCGGCCTCGTCGGCGCTGCGGGACGGGCTCTCGTGTCCGCAGTGATACCGACTGAGGCGGGGGCATGGCCGACCTCCACCCTGCTCGTCAACCTCATCGGGGCGTTCGTGCTCGGCATCTATCTGGCGGTGCACCAGCGGCGCGACCCCGATGGCCGCGGACTGCACCTCTGGGTGGTGGGAGTGCTCGGCACGTTCACCACGTTCTCGGCGCTGAGTCACGAGGTGTTTAGTCTGTTCGAGGCCGGACGGGCCACGCTCGCCACGACCTACGCCGTGACGTCCGTCGGCGCGGGTCTCTTGGTGGCGTTCGTGGGGGCTCGGCTCGGCGGCCTCGTCGAATGAGTCGCCGACCCACGGGACAGGTCACATGAACGCGGTGGCGCTGGTCATCGGGGGCGCCGTCGGTGCCGTCGTGCGGTTCGTGGTCACCCGGACGGTGCAGCAGACGGCCGGGTTTCCCGTCGGGACGGCGCTGGTGAACGTGGTTGGAGCGTTCACGCTGGGGTGGGTGGCGGCCCGCTACGACGCCGACAGCCTGGCATTCGCCTGGCAGGCCGGTTTTCTCGGCGGACTGACGACGTTCTCCACGTGGATGGTCGAGACCATCGCGCTGCTCCCGTCGCGTGCGGTAGCCGCCGTCGTCAACACCGCCGGGTTGCTGGTGGCAGGCATCGCGCTTGCCGCTCTCGGCTTCTGGATGGGCGGCTGATCAACCGCCGAACCAGGTGGCCAGCTCGGCGTCGATCATGGCTTCGTCGACCTCGCCGAAGAGCTGGCGCAGGATGACGCCGTCGCCGGAGATGATGAAGGACACCGGCAGCCCGAACGCCGGGTAGGCGTTCTCGACGCTTCCCGACTCGTCGATGGCGAGCGGGAACGAGACGCCCATCTCCTCGGCGAAGTTCTCGGCGGCGACCGGGTCGTCCTGCACCGCCACCCCGATGAAGTACGTGCCGGGATGACGGGCGGCGGCGGCGTCGATGGCGGGGAACTCGCGCCGGCACGGGATGCACCACGACGCCCACAGGTTGAGGAACACCGGCCTTCCATCCTCTCGCAGGTGCTCCTCGAGAGAGAACTCGCCGCCTCCGAGCAACTCAACGGCGAACGGCGCCGCCAACTCGCCTTGCAGCTCCGGAGGCGCCGCATCGAGCAGACTCGGAGCGGCGTCAGCGACCGCCGGTCGGTCCTCGGCGAAGAGGGTCCGGCCGACCGCTACACCGGCTGCCACAGCGACCAGCACGAGCAGGGGTATCAGCCAGCGGGTGGCCGATGCCGGAGGGGGAGGGGAGTCCATGGCGCGGAGCATACCCAGCCCTCGGATCTGTACTCACCGACGCGTGAACTCCCCCGCCGGACGGCGGGGGGCACCCGTCCCGGGACATGCTCAGATCAGAGGCACAGCCCGTCGCTGACGCCGCGGGAGCACATCGCGGTCTCCCCCCACATGCTCGAGACGGCCCGACCGTTTACCGGGTGCTCAGACACAGATTCCGTCGTGGACCCCGCGCATGCAGAGCAGCGTGGACTCGATGCTCTTGAGCGAGAAGCCGTCGTCATCCGGGGCGCCGAACACATGGAGCCGCAGCCCGTAGACGGAGTCGTCGCCGAGCCCGACGACGTCGTACGTGATCTCACCCAGGTCGCCGACCGTCGGGGCGACGGAGATGACGATCCGAGAGGCCGGATCGTCCGACGCCTGGGATTCGGCGACGATGAGGCCCAGCTCGGTCATGGTGTCCGCCCCCGGGATCCCTCCGAGCTCGGCCACCACGTACGAAGTGATGTCGTCGGTGGTGCCCATGTATGCCACATAACGTGAGCTCACCCAGCCGGCTACACCGTCGACCTCGACCTGGTACCAGGCGGATTGGGTCAGCTGGCGGGTCACGCCCTTGGCGAGCACGTCGGTGGCGAGCGGAGCCAATCGGGCCACGATCGTCTGATCGATCCCCGGCCCGGCACGCACGTTGAGTACGTCATCGTGGGCCACACCGACCACCGCGAGTACGTCACCTGCGGCCGGCCCGTAGTCCACCACGACACCGTGCAGGGTCGTCGTGGTGACGGACGAGGTCGTAGCCGGCGGCTGGGTGGTCGTCGTGGTGACCGTCGACGTGGTCGTTGGCGTGGTCGTTGGCGTCGTCGACGGCGTGGTCGGCGGCGCCGATAGGTCGGTAGTCGGGGCCTGTGTTGCGGGTGGAGTGCTCGTGGTCGGTGCCGTCACCGGTGTCGTGGTCGGCGAGGTTCCCACCGACGCCGGCTCGCCGGAGCCACAGGCGGTCACTGCGACCGCAAAGGCCATGATCAGGGCGAGCACATTCGCGGTGCGTCGCGCTGAGGTCGGTGAGCGCATCGAACTCACCTCCTTCTGAGGCTTCGTGACCAGCGTTCTGTCACCTGCCTCATCTTCATTGTCCGGCCGCTCGCCGCCGGGGCCCCAGGGCCGACCGCCTCTATCCACAGGGTCCTCCGTGCAGGCCCGGGTAGGCTCCGCTCGTGAGCTTCTTCAAGCGCAACCGGGCGGAACTCGAGGCCCGTGGCATCGACCCGGCCCGGGTCCCGCCGGGTCAGTACGTCACCGACCGCTTCCCCGTGCTCCATGCCGGCGTGGTACCCGATGTCGACCTCTCCACGTGGGACTTCACCGTCGGCGGCCTGGTCGACGCGCCTGCCGAGTGGTCGTTCGACGAGTTCGTGGCGCTGGGCGCGGACAGCCTCACCACCGACGTCCACTGCGTCACCAAGTGGTCGAAGCTCGACACCACATGGGCCGGCGTGCCGGTGTCCTCGGTCTGGGAGCACATCGCCCCGTCACCCGAGGCCACGCATGTGCTGGTGCGTGCCGAACATGGCTTCACCGCGAATCTGCCGATCGAGGACTTCCTGCGCCCCGGCAACCTGTTCGCCCACACCTACGAGAGTGAGCCACTCGAGCCCGAGCACGGGTGGCCGCTGCGTCTCGTGGTGCCCCATCTGTACTTCTGGAAGTCGGTCAAGTGGGCGCGCGGGTTCGACGTGCTGGACCACGACGAGCCGGGCTTCTGGGAGCGCAACGGCTACCACATGTACGGCGATCCATTCCGGGAGCAGCGGTTCTGGGGGGACTGATTCGGGCGGTCGTCTTCGACGTCGGCGAGACCCTCATCAACGAGACCCGGCTCTTCGCCTGGTGGGCGGACACCATCGGCGTCAGCCGACTGACCTTCATGGCCACGCTCGGCGCCGTCATCGAGCGGGGCGAACACCACCGCCGGGTCTTTGACCTCTTGGCCCCCGGCTTCGACATTCATTCCGTCGAATGGCCGCCGCTCGAGGTCACGGACCTGTACGCCGACGCGGCGCCCGCCATCGAACGCGTGGCGGCAGCGGGCTACAAGGTCGCAGTGGTCGGTAACCAGCCGGCGACGACGGACGACTTCTTCGGGAGTCTCGATCTGCCGCTCCATCTCGTGGCTTCCTCGGAGTCGCTCGGTGCCGTCAAGCCGGACGGGGAGTTCTTCGCCGCCATCGCCGCCAGGCTCGGCGAGCCGGCGGGGTCGGTCGCCTACGTGGGCGACCGCCTGGACAACGATGTCGCAGCGGCGGAACGCGCAGGGATGCGCGGCGTGTGGCTGATCCGCGGGCCGTGGGCGGTCATCCAACGCCACCAGGGTCTCACGGCGGCCGACACGATTCACGGCCTCGACGAGCTTCCCGGGGCGCTGCGGTCCTGATCAAGCCGCGGGGTCACCGCCGCCGGAGCCCGGCGCCAGGATGGGGTCCACCGGTCCCGGGGTCACCGACGCCGACACCGCCACGGACGCCTCGCCGCCGCTACCGGTGTAGGTGGCGCCGAAGGCCGTCACGGTGCTGCCGGAGAGCCGAATGTCCACTGCGACCGGCCAGAGATCGTTGGCGGCGTACCAGATTTGGAACCGGTCCACGTCCGCCTGGGGGTTGAGGCGCAGAATCTGCGCGGCCGCGGCGGTGCCGGACAGGTCGTAGAAGCGGGCGCTGAGGCCGTCCTTGGTGGTGGTGGAGAAGGCCTCGCCGGCGTACCACCGGATGTCAGCCTCAGTGAAGCCGAGACCCTCCCAGAAATCCACCGAACCACCGCACAGCCTGGGAAGCGGCCCGAACTGCGGATCGCCGGGTGAAGTGGTGATGTAGCCGACGCCGGCGTTGGCGTAGAGCACACCATCGACGGCGATGAGGTCGTATCGCTGCGGGGTCGACGTGCCGGCGACGATCAGATCGCAGTGCATGGCGTCCTCACCGATGCTGCGCCCGGCCCCGGTCAGCTCGATCGGTGCCGCCACTCCGGACACGGCGATTTGCGACTCGTAGGCGAACGACTCCAGACGGGCGGTCGGCGAGTGCCAGGCGTTGCCGTTCAGACCGGGCACGCCGCTCGGCGGGGTGGAGCCGGTGAGCACTCCCTGCACCTTGGCGTCCATGGCGCGCGCCAGCTGGATGGCTTCCGCCGCGTGGTCTCCGGTGTCGCTGTGGGTGACCGTGACCAACGCAAGCACCGCGCCGCGCCGAAAGGCAACCTGGGTCTCGATGATGCCTTCGTCGTACTCCATCCGGAGACCCTCGGCCGCTTCGCCCACCCCGGACACCGCAAAAGCTGCGAAACCGCTCAGGTAGGAGTCTGTGGCGGCGTCGGCGGCACCGGTTGCAAGTCGGTTGGAGGCGGCTGCGGCATCGTCGAGTACGAGCACCGCAGAGTCGACGCCCTCGATTCGCGGAGGTCCCGGGGAGATCAGCTCTTGGGCGTTGATGTACGCCTCGACGTAGGTCTCGAAGGTGGAGGTCTCGAAGTACCAGGAGTAGGTCTCGAACACTTCTGCAGTCGAGAGCACGACGTTCGCCACCGTGCCGTCGATGTCGTCGGCGCTCAGGGTCATCGCCGCTTGGTGCTGCAGGGTGAGCACGGCCGGCGGGCCGGCGGCCACCGGCTGCGTCGTCGTCGTGGTCGGAGGCACAGTGGTGCTGGTGGTGGTCGTGTCGGGGGGCGCCTCGGTGGTCGCCGGCGGCTCGATGGGTGTGACCTGAATGGTGGGCGGCACGATGAGTCCGGGCGCATCGGCGCGCGGCTCGGAACGGACGCGGGTTCTCGTTTCCGGCTCGGCCAGCGCGTCTGCAGTCCGCTGCGGGATGCTGCTGGTGGTCGTAGTGGTCTCTTCGATCAGAGGTGCCGGCACCGAGGCCACCGAGCATGCCGAGGCGAGCGCGGCCACGACGACTCCGAGCAGGAGCAGTCGGCGCGGAGACCGAACGCGGTGGGACATAGGCTGGAACATCGGTTGTCGTGTGCAGGCGCCTGAGGTGGAATCGATGGAGTGGTGCCGGCGAATCCGGACCACGGGCCGGGGTCTACGGAGGGGAACGTCCAGGCGCCGGCGATTCTACCTAGTCGGCGTTCCTGAGCCATTCCGGAGCCAGCGCAACGAAGCGCTCCAGCACGGCGAGGTCCTCCAGCAGCAGCGCCGGCTCGTAATGGTCGTCCTCGGCCGTGTGCCAGGCCGGGTTGTCGGGGCGCCACATGAAGACGGACGGTACCCCGGCTCTGGCGAAGGCCTCGTGATCGGAGATGTCGCCACGGCTGATCACGTCGATGGGCACGCCGGCCTGCTCCGCCGACTGCGCCAGGAGCCGGGCGGCGTCGTCGGCGCCTTCCATGTAGGTGACTCCGAGGAGGCGATCGCCGACACCGATCATGTCCGCCGACACCATGAGGTCGGGAAGCTCGCCGGCGTCGGCCAGTCGCGCCGCCATCAGGCGTGATCCGTAGTGGTGGTCACTGGGCTCGTAGCCCGTGGGGACCTCCTCGCCCCCGAAGAACGCGATCGTGACGCTGGCCTCGGGTGGAGCCTCCGTGTAGCGGCGCGCCAGCTCCAGAAGCACCACCACACCGCTGCCGTTGTCGTCGACACCCGGCGAGACCTCCACCGAGTCGTGGTGGCCCCCGAGCAGCACGTGGGGCGCGCCGACCGGGCCGAGCGTCACCCACAGGTTGCGCGTGGTGTGGCCGGTAGGTAGCGCAACTTCCTCCTCGGACACATCGAGGCCGAGGTCGACGAGTTGAGCCTCGATGTACTCGCTCCACTCGCGGTCCGCATCGCCGCCTGCAGGGTGGGGTCCGATGTCGAGCGCCACTGCGAGGTCTGCCGCCATCCGTTCCAGCGTGGCACTGTCTCCACGGTCCAGCGGTGGCGTCGCCGGCGCGGTGGTCGGCGGGGGCGGCGCCGTATCGGCAGTTGCCGGCACCGTCGGGGCGATCGAGGGCGGCGCCGGCAGGGTGCTGGTTGTCATCGCCACGTCGGCGGCTCGGGTGGTGGGCGTGTCGTCCGCCCCGGCCGTGGTGCAGGCCGCGGCGATCACTGCGAACGCAACGATGAGACATCTCCGCATCGAGGACGACGGTAGCCCGGTCGTGGCGTATCGGATGTCTTGAAGATCAGGCAAAGTTCACTCCGGAGTGAACCAGATGGTCCCGTTCCCGAGAATCCGGCGATGAGGCCCTCGGTAAAGTGGTCTGATCTCGCCAGATGAAGCACCGTTCCCCGAAATGAGGCCCACACGATGACCGACACGCACGATCCATTCGAGGCTCGGACGGAAATCGACACGCCGCTGGGACGCCGCACGGTGTGGCGGCTCGATGCGCTCAAGGACATGGGTGATGTCGACCGCTTGCCCTATTCCATCAAGGTGCTCCTGGAATCGATACTCCGCAACCACGACGGTCACACCGTGCAAGACGAGGACGTACGCGCGCTGGCGTCATACGACGCCTCGAAGGTGGACGATGCCGAGATCGCCTTCATGCCGAGCCGGGTGGTGCTGCAGGATTTCACGGGCGTCCCGGCCGTGGTCGATCTGGCGGCGATGCGCGCCGCCGTGGTGCGCATGACCGGCTCCGAGAGCGCGGCGTCCAAGGTGAACCCGCAGGTCCCATGCGACCTAGTGATCGACCACTCGGTACAGGTCGACGCGTTCAACACCGGCATGGCGCTTCTCATCAACAGCGAGAAGGAGTTCGAGCGAAACCGGGAGCGCTACGAGTTCCTGAAGTGGGGTCAGTCGGCGTTCGACAACTTCCGGGTGGTGCCGCCCGCCACCGGCATCGTCCACCAGGTGAACTTGGAGTACCTGGCCAAGGTGGTGTGGGACAACGGGCGCAGCCTCTATCCGGACAGCCTCGTCGGCACCGACTCTCACACCACCATGATCAACGGAATCGGCGTGGTCGGCTGGGGTGTCGGCGGTATCGAGGCCGAGGCAGTGATGGTGGGCCAGCCCATCTACATGCTCCTGCCCGAGGTCGTCGGTTTCAAGCTCACCGGGCGCCTCGCCGAAGGAGCGACGGCCACCGACCTGGTGCTCCGGGTCACCCAGATGCTTCGCGAGCACGGCGTGGTCGGCAAGTTCGTCGAGTTCCACGGACCCGGACTCGCCGACATGCCGCTGGCGAACCGGGCCACGATCGCCAACATGGCGCCCGAATACGGTGCCACCGTCGGGTTCTTCCCGGTCGACGAACAGACCACCCGGTACATGGAGCTCACTGGCCGAGATGCCGCCCTCGTGGAGACGGTCGAGCAGTACTGCCGGCTGCAGGGGATGTGGCGTGACGACGCACGTGACATCACGTACACCTCGAACCTGGAGCTCGACATGGGGACGGTGGAGCCGTCCCTCGCCGGCCCGAAGCGGCCCCAGGACCGGATCGACCTGTCGGGCATGAAGGCGCAGTGGGAGCAGGATCTGGTCAACACCTTCGGCAAGAGCGACCGCGTCGGTGTGGGCACGGTCACCGAGATGGAGGGTGAGGGCGGTCCCGTGGTCGCCGAGCTGGCCGACGACAACGGCGTGATCGTGGACATGGACGGCAGCCGCTTCACGCTGGACCACGGCGACGTGGTGATCGCCGCCATCACGTCGTGCACCAACACGTCGAATCCCGACGTGATGGTCGCCGCCGGCCTGGTTGCCCGCAAGGCGCGTCGGCTCGGGCTCGATCGCCGGCCGTGGGTGAAGACGTCGCTCGCCCCCGGTTCCAAGGTCGTCACGGAGTACCTCAACGCGGCGGGCCTCATGGAGGACCTCGAGGCGATCGGTTTCTACCTGGTCGGCTACGGCTGCACGACGTGCATCGGCAACTCGGGCCCGCTGCCGCCGGAGATCAGCCGTGCCATCCACGAGCACGACCTGGTGGCGGCGTCAGTGCTGTCGGGGAACCGCAACTTCGAGGGACGTATCTCTCCGGACGTCCGGGCCAACTACCTCGCCTCTCCGCCTTTGGTGGTGGCGTATGCGTTGGCGGGAACGGTCGAACTCGACCTCACCACCGAGCCGATCGGCACCGCATCCGACGGTTCGGACGTGTACCTGAGGGACCTCTGGCCGACGCAAGCGGAGATCGACGCCGTGGTGGGGTCGTCGGTGTCCCGCGACCAGTTCCTCGAGCAGTATGCGTCGGTGTTCGAGGGGTCCGAGGAGTGGAAAGCCATCGAGACCACAGGCGGAGCCCTCTACGAGTGGAGTGACCAGAGCACCTATGTGCAGGAACCGCCGTTCTTCATGGACCTGGCACCGGAGCCGGCTCCGCTGGCACCGATCATCGGCGCCAGGACGCTGCTCAAGCTGGGCCACTCGGTGACCACCGATCACATCAGCCCGGCCGGAGCCATCGCCGCCAATTCGCCCGCAGGTGCGTACCTGATGAGCAAGGGCGTCGAGAAGTCGATGTTCAACAGCTACGGCTCGCGTCGTGGCAACGATCGGGTAATGACCCGGGGCACGTTCGCCAACATCCGCATCCGCAACGAGCTGGCACCCGGCACCGAAGGGGGAGTCACCACGGACTTCACCGATGGGCAGGTGAAGCCGGTCTACGACGCCAGCCTCAGCTACCGGGGTGCCGGTATTCCGCTGGTCGTGCTCGCCGGCAAGGACTACGGCATGGGCAGCTCGCGTGACTGGGCTGCCAAGGGCACGTTCGAGCTCGGCGTCAAGGCAGTGATTGCCGAGAGCTTCGAGCGCATCCACCGTTCGAACCTGGTGATGATGGGAGTGCTGCCGTTGACGTATGCGGATGGCGGCACCGCCGAGAGCCTCGGGCTCGACGGCACTGAGGCGTTCGACATCGCCCTGTCGGACAGCCTCGAACCCAAGCAACCGATCGAGGTGAAGGCAACCAGGGCCGACGGCTCTGTGGTGGAGTTCACGGCCATCGCTCGCTGCGACACTCCGGTGGAAGTCGACTACCTGCGCAACGGCGGCATCCTGCACATGGTGCTGCGACGGATGGCGGCCGAGTGATCACCGTTCCCGAGCGGCGTCGGCGGCCTCGAGCACTCTGAGGGCGTTGCCCCCCAGGAGCTTGATCAGCTGCTCCTCGGTCCACGAGCGGCGCACCAGCTCAGCGGTGAGCGCCGGGTAGCACGCGACGTCTTCGAGGCCCTCGATGGTGATGTCGATGCCGTCGAAGTCGCTGCCGAGACCGACATGGTCGTGTCCGGCCACCGCTGCGATGTGTTCGACGTGGTCGGCGACATCGGCGACAGTGCCTCGTTCCCAGGGGTCGGCGTCGCGGAGCGCCTCCAGTTCGGCTTCGACCCGACGGCGAACGGCGGCCGGGTCGTAACCGTGCTCGGGGTCGGCGGCGGGGTGTATCGCTCGGGCCGCCGCCACCATGTCTCGTGATTTGGCCGCGGTGCTCGCCACGACGAATCCGGGGTAGAAGTTCGCCATGACGACCCCGCCCGTTGCGCCGACCTGCTCCAGGACATCGTCGGGAATGTTGCGGGGATGGTCGGCGAGCGCACGTGCGTTGGAATGCGAGGCGATCACCGGAACTCGACTCACCTCGATGGCGTGGCGCATCGTGTCATCCGACACGTGCGAGATGTCAACCAGCATGCCGAGGCGGTTCATCTCCACGACCACCTCTTCGCCGAATGCGGTGAGGCCGCCGTGGCGGGCCTCGTCGGTCGCGGAGTCGGCCCAATCGTGGGTGTCGGTGTGGGTGAGCGTCAGGTAGCGCACGCCCAACCTGGCCAACATCCGAAGCGCGCCGAGCGAGTTCTCGATGCTGTGGCCACCTTCGGCGCCGAGCAGACTGGCGATCTTGCCTCGACTGGTGGCAGCTCGCACCTCGTCGGCCGTCGTGGCCTCTGCCAAATCGGCCGGCACCGACGCGGTCATCCGGTGGACCAGGTCGATCTGCTCCAGCGTGTTGCGAAGCGGTGCATCGCTCCACGTGGGCACGTACACGGACCAGAACTGGGCGTCGACGCCACCCCGGCGGAGCCGCTCGATGTCGGTGTGGAATCCACCGAGGTGGCTCTTGGGGTGCGTGGCCTCGAGCGAACCATCGGCGCTCGTGCGGATGGCCCACGGCAGGTCGTTGTGGCCGTCGACAACGGGCAATGTGGCGTGGATGCGACGCGCGATTCCTTCGGGGTCCATGGGTTCTGCGATCATACGGTCCATGCGTGACGCCGCCCGCCTTCTGCTGCTCGAGGCCACAGCACTGCGCCCCATACTCGAGGGCCTGTCTCCCCAGGAGTTCGCTACCGAGACCGTGTGCACCGGTTGGTCGGTGCGCGACGTCCTGGCCCACTGCTCGGCGGCGCTGACGCGGACGGCGTACGGCGACATCCACGGCTTCACCCCCGAGGAGAATCAGGCAGACGTCGAACGGAGGCGCAGCTGGTCCGTCGGCGATGTGCTCGAGGAGCTGTTCGAGACGTACGAGAAGGCCGCCAAGGCGGTCGACGCCGCCGACGGTCGGCTGGACGGCGTCGGCCTGGGAGAGTGGATCCACGGCGGTGACATCCGCGAGGCGGTCGGGCAACCCGACGCCTACGTGAGTGCCGGAGTCGAGCTGGCCGTTCCGTTGCTGGTGGTGCGTAGCCGGGCTCCGGGCCGGCCGCGGTTCGATGCCCACGTCGAGGTCGACGGATCGGTGGAGATCTACCGGCTTGGCGATCCCGATGCCGAGGGGGTCATCGGTCGCCTCGATTGCGACCTGGCCGGGTTCGTGCGGCTGTGTGGCGGCCGCAGCTATGAGCGGTCGACGTTCGTCCTGGAAGGCGTCAAGCCCGAGGACCTGTCGCTGTTCAGTTGACGCGCTCCGATCGTCTGATCAGACCTCGGTCACGCAGTCGTCCTCCGGCTTGTGGTGAGGAATGACGATCGGAGTGCCCGGCTGGTGCGCCGCCTCCATCAGTCCGCTCACCAGTCCCTGGTCGAGCTTGCACACGACCTCGGGGTGGTTGGCGGCTGTCTCCCCGAACGGACAGAAGCTCGTCACGAGGTGACCGGACTCCGCGTCGTAGGTCGTGCCGAACCCCACGCCCATCATCGCCTTGGCGACCGCATGGACCGCCGTCTCGAACCCTGTCTCCTCCGGAAGGCCGATCTCGGCGGCGAGCTGACGTCCGTACTCCCTCCCCACCTCGATTGCCACGTCGGCGGCGTCGGCCGGCGAGATGCGCTCCAGGACGCGCACGAGCAACTCGGAGAGCAGGTCGTATCGGCGCGGGGGATACTGCAACGCGACCTCTTTGGTGGTGGTCTCGTAGCACTTGGCCGGTCTGCCCGCTCCGGGACCGCCTTTGCCGGATCGGCGCCGCTCGAGCACCTGCAGGTAGCCATCCTCGACGAGCCGATCCAGGTGGTGGCGAGCGACGTTGGCATGGATGTGGAAGATCTCGGCGATCTGGCTCGCGGTGACGGCGTCGGCGGACTCACGAACTGCGATGTAGATGCCGCGCCGAGTGGCATCGCCCAGGCTGGAAGCGAGATCGCCCAGTTGGGCGTCGAACGAGGCGGTGAACTCGTCGGAGACGGGTATCGAGCTCAATCCCTCTCCCTTCGTCCCTTCCTGAGCGCGGCCTGGGGCGCAGCGACCCTCACTATAGTTTCTAAGCACTACCTGGATAGGAGAAGCTCCCCTCTTGGCTGACATCGACATCGAGGCGGTGCGCGCCGCCGTTGGACGGGTCGAGGATCCCGAGATCCATCGTCCCCTCGCCGATCTGAACATGCTTCGGTCCGTCGAGGCCACTCCGGATGGCGACATCAGCGTGCTGGTCGCGCTGACGGTGCCCGGATGCCCCCTCAAGGACACCCTCACCGCCGACGTGACGGCGGCGGCGAAATCGATACCCGGCGTCGGATCGGTGACCGTCGACTTCACGGTCATGTCGGACGCCGAACGCGCCGCCCTGGTGGCCGACGTGCGCGGCACGCCGACCCGGGCCATCACCATCGGTGGTCCCGGGAGCCGGACCCGGGTCATCGCGGTTTCCTCCGGCAAAGGCGGTGTCGGCAAGTCATCTGTGACTGCCAACCTGGGCGTGGCACTCGCCGACCTGGGCAAGACCGTCGGCATCATCGATGCCGATGTGTGGGGGTTCTCGATCCCCAAGATGCTCGGCGTCGATCGGCAGCCGACAGTGGTGGACGAGATGCTGTTCCCACCCGAGGTGCATGGCGTACGGGTGATGTCCATGGACTACTTCGTGAGGCCCGACCAGGCAGTCATCTGGCGGGGCCCGATGCTGCACAAGGCGCTCGAGCAGTTTCTCGCCGACGTCTACTGGGGCGACCCGGACTATCTGTTGCTCGACATGCCGCCGGGCACCGGTGACATCGCCATCTCCATCTCGCAGTTCCTTCCCCGAGCACAGGCCATCATCGTCACCACCCCACAGATCACCGCGCAGCGGGTGGCCAAGCGCGCCGCCCTCATGGCGGAGAAGGTGAACCAGGAGATCCTCGGCGTGGTGGAGAACATGTCGTGGTTCACCGGGGACGACGGCAAGCAATACCCGATCTTCGGTGAAGGCGGAGGAGCGGCCCTCGCCGCCGAGCTCGAAGTGCCGCTGCTGGCGAGGATTCCGCTCGTGCCTTCGCTGCGGGCCGGCGCCGACTCCGGATCACCCGTTACCATCGCCGACCCGGGCGGCGAGGCCTCAGCAGCGTTCCGTGCACTTGCGGAGGCCGTCGAGGCACGCAAGCCTCGGGTCCGCACCCATCCAGAACTCGTCATACGCTGAGGGAGACCACATGAGCAGCGAGGCCGTCAAGATCCGCATCGGCGTGCGCGCCGCCCGCGAGCTCGAGCTCGAGGTCGCCGACGCCGACGCGTTCGTCAAGAGCTTCGAGAAGGCGGTAGGCGACGGTGAGTCGGTGCTGTGGGTGGAGGACGTCAGGGGACGGCGCCACGGTCTCATCGTCTCGAGCATCGTCTTCGTCGAGGTCGACCGCGAGCTGGAGGGCCCCGGCGTCGGATTCGGATGAGGCGAGCCCGACCGGTCCGAGAGGAGACGTAGAAGGGCCCGACGTGATGTCGGGCCCTTCTGATGAATTGGACAGATGCTCAGCTGGCTCGGCGGCGTCGCCGTTCTGCCAACCAGCGCTTCCGTAGCCGGCGACGGTCGTCTTCGGCATAGCCGCCCCAGACGCCGGCCTCCTGATTGGTCTCTAGCGCGTACTGCAGGCATTCCTCTTGGACGCTGCAGATCCCGCAGATGGCGATGGCCTTGGCGATCTGGTCGACAGCGGGGCCGGTGGTGCCGACGGGGAAGAACGTATCCGGGTCGGAATCTCGGCAGGCGGACAGTTCCCGCCAGTCGTTCACGGTGAGCATGTAGGGGTCCTCCTGGTGGTGCCGCCGCCGATGAGCGGCCCGAATCGGGGGGTCGGCTAGGGGGGTGGTGCGTGGGGCTTGTGAATGTGATTTCTTTCACAAAGTATGTCGCGCCTGAACTTAGCCCAGGCAGGTCGGTGAATGCAAGGGTTTTTTTCTGCGGTACGATCTCGCTCCTGGTGGGGTCAGCCGACCTCACCCGAACGATCCCCCGGGCACGGCTCGAACACCATCGACGAGAGGGACACCATGGCCATTCGTGCCGAACTGGATGCGGAGCTCAAGGACGCGATGCGCGAGCGCGATCGGCGCCGCAGTGACGTCATTCGGCAACTCAAGACCGAGATCGCCATGGCCACCAGTGCCCCCGACTTCGACGGTGATCCGGAGGCCGACGAGCTGTATGAGGCAACCATCGCTTCTTACGTGAAGAAGATGCAGAAGGCCAAGAAGGAGTTCGAGGATGCCGGGGAGCGGGGTCGTGCCCAGGCCGAGAAGCTCGGGTTCGAGATCGAGTACTTGGAGCGGTGGCTGCCCGCCACCCTCGGCGAGGACGAGACCCGCGCGTTGGTCCGAGCCGCCATCGCCGAGCTGGGAGCAGATGACCCGAAGCTGGCCGGCAAGGTGACCGGCCACGTCATGAAGACCGGAACCGACCTCGATGGAGCGTTGGTCAATCGCCTGGTGCGTGAGGAGCTCGGCGCCTGACTGATCGGCCGCCACGGTTCGAACCGATGTTGGCCACGCCGTGGCCCCGGCCGTTCATCGATCCCGATTGGTCTTTCGAGATCAAGTGGGACGGTGTGCGCGCCCTGGTGACGTGGGATGGCCGGTCCGTCGAGGTTCGGAGCCGCGCCGGCAACGACGCCACCTCGCGTTATCCCGAGCTCACCACCCTGGAGGCTGATCGCCCACTCGTGCTCGACGGCGAGATCGTGGCATTGGACGAGTCGGGCCGACCTTCGTTCGAGAAGCTGCAAGGTCGCATGAACCTGATGCATGCGCCGGACGTGGCCCGTTCGGTGGCAGCGATCCCCATCAGCTGTGTCGTGTTCGACATCCTGTACGACGGCACCGACATCACCGGTCTCCCTTTCGACCAGAGGCGGGAGCGGTTGCTCGGTCTCGACTTGGCTCAGCCGTTCGTCACCTCGACCGTCATCGAGGAAGATCCCTCTGCGCTCTGGCAGTTCGTCGTGGACCGCGGCATCGAGGGGATCGTGGCCAAGCGAGCGGGCTCCGGGTACCGGCCGGGCACGCGTTCGCCCGACTGGCGCAAGATCACCCACTTCAAGACGGTCCGTGCCGTGGTCGGCGGCTACCTGCCGGGTGAGCGCGGGCGGTCGACCAGCTTCGGATCGCTGCTGGTCGGTGTGTACACCGACCAGGGTCTGCGCTGGATCGGGGCGGTGGGCAGCGGATTCTCCAACGAGCACCTGGCCGCGATCCGCCATGCCCTCGACGCCATGACCACTCCCGAGTGCCCATTCGTCGAGGCCTCCGATATCCCGCCGGATGCCGTCTGGGTGGAGCCGCGGCTGGTGGCGATGGTGCAGTACAAGGAGTTCACCGGGGCCGGACGGCTGCGCGGTCCGTCGTTCAAGGGATTCACCGACGACGACCCGCGATCGATCGCGTGGGCGGATGAGCTGGGCGATCGCGAAAACCCGTGATCAAGCCATCATCGCCAATTGCCGATGTTTGAGCCATGGCACTCGTCTTGCTCGTCATCCCGACCTCGGTGCTTGCCGTGATGGTCGGTGTGTTGGCGACGCACCTGGGGAGCGAGATCGCAGCCATCGACGCCCACCTCGGGTCGCGTCCCTCATGACCGTCGTCGAAGTCGTCGCCCTGATCGTCTTGCTCGGGGCCGGGGGCTTCTGTTGGGCCGTGTTGCTGACCAACTCGCGGTCATCCGACGGCGAACTCGAGGAGCTTCCGGACGAGGCGCATGCCGACGGTGAGCCCTCACGCCTGCGCGCGGTGAGCTGAGCCTCAGCCCGCCTTCTTCTTCTTGGCCTTGGTCGCCTCGACGCTGGCCTTGAGTGCCTCCATGAGATCCACGACGCCCGTGGGCTCAGGGCCGGCCTCGGGGGACACGATCTCCTGACCGTCGATCTTTTGCTGCGCGAGGGCCTCGATGGTCTCTCTGGTCACGTCGTGCCACGCCGACGGATCGAACTCGGTCGTCAGGTTGTCGATGATCATCTCCGCCATCTTGACCTCGTCGTCACGGATCTCGACCTCGGCGTCGAGTTCTTCGAATGCGGGTTCGCGGATCTCGTCGGGCCAATACATGGTCTCCAGGATGATCACGTCGTCTTCGGCCCGGATGGCGGACAAGTACTCCCGGTCACGAATCGCCACCTTGGCGATCCCCACCATGTCCTTCTCCTTGAGCGCATCCAGGAGGATGCGGTAGGCCTTCAGTCCGGTCTTCTCCGGGGCCAGGTAGTAGCTGGAGCGGTAATAGATGGGGTCGATCTCGCTCTGGCTCACGAACTGCACGACGTCGACGACCCCGCCGTTCGCACTCTTGAGCGCGTCGGATATCTCCTCGCCGCTGAAGACCACGTAGCGGCCCTTCTCGAACTCGTACCCCTTCACGATGTTCTCGTACGGGACTTCCTCGCCGTCGGTCTCGGCCACACGCTTGTACTTGATGGCGGAGTGGTCGGACTCGCGTAGCTGGCGGAACTTGGGCCGCTTGTCCTCCCGCGCCGTGTACAAGCCCACCGGGATGGTGACCAGGCCGAACGATATGGCGCCCTTCCAAATGGGCCGCATGCGTACCTCCCCGCGCAACACCGCGAAATCATTCTATGAGGCGCCGCAGGTGACCGCGCCGGGCGTACCCTTGGGCCCCGATGAGCCAACGTAGCGACCTCCGCCAGCCCACCACCCCGCTCGTTGTCACCGAGTCGGCCGAGTCGGCCGCGTCGGCCACCAGGCAAGCCGTCATCGTTGCCGTCACCTCGGCTGCGCTGCTCGTCGTGTTCTGGATCTGGGGCAGGCCCGGGTTTTTTCTGCGGGCCGGGTGGCACGAGCGATTGGAGTCGACCGTCCCCGACGTCCTCGAGGGTCCTGTGCTGGGCTACCTGTGGTGGGGAGCGACGTCACTCGTGCTTCGAATCGGCCTGCCGCTCGGCATGATCGTGTGGGTGCTGGGAAGACGACCTGCGGACTTCGGCTATCGGGTTCGCGGCCTCGGCCGGCACTGGTTGCCGTACTTCGGGATGCTGCTGGTGATGGTGCCGGTGCTCGCATGGGCGTCGTCGCTCGACTCCTTCCGCACCTTCTATCCGTTCTACTCGGATGCCGCCTCGGGAGGTGCCACATTCGTCGCCTACGAGCTCGGCTATGCGGTGCAGTTCCTCGGACTCGAGGCGTTCTTCCGCGGCTACCTCCTGTTCGGGCTCCGGGACCGTCTCGGCGCCGGATGGGCGGTGGCCGTCATGACCGTGCCATACGTGTTGATCCATGCGGGCAAGCCCTCACTCGAGATCGCCGGGGCACTGGTCGCCGGCTTGGCCCTGGGACACCTGGCGTTGCGGAGCCGCAGCTTCGTGCCCGGCTTCATCGTCCACGTGGTCGTGGCATTGACGATGGATCTGATGGTCTTGGCCAGATCCGGCGTCCACCCGCTCGACCTGCTGTTGTGACTCGCGGGCCAGCTGGGCGTCAGATGCTGCTACCTTGGCCACTACGCATCGCACTCGCACGAGTGCGCATCGTATCGACGTGATGCATACAGAGCACCCCAATACGCGCCGGATGGCCAGCGGCGCCCGATGGTTCTTCTTCATCGGCGTTGCCCTCGTTGGCCTGCAACTCGCCGTCCCCGATGGCATCGGCCGTGCCTTGAGCAGCCTCGCCGTCAACGTGCCGGCCACCATCGCCGTCTTCTGGGGGATACGCAAGAACCGCCCCACGGGCCCACTGCCGTGGCTCGCCCTCGGTGTGTCGCTGGGGTTGTTCGCGTCCAGCAACATCGGCTGGGCGGCGCAGTTCGCCGGGTACGAGTGGGGAGTGCTCTTCCAAGGCGTGGTCAAGCTCCTCGCCATGGCGGCGCTCGTGGTGGCCATCGCGGCGTTCGTGTACGAACACCGTCCGCTGCAGCGGCGCGATGCCATCGTGGATGCTGCCTTGGTGGTCTCCGGTGGAGCCTTGCTGGTGTGGCAGTGGTGGCTGCTCACCCAAGGCGCCGACACCGCGCTGCTGCTGGATCGGGCACTGGTCCCGATGGTGCTCGCCGGGCTCACCGTCGTGTTGACCATCATCTCGGTGCGGCTCTTCGACGGGAGGGGCCTGGGTTCGGTGAGCCTGTTGTCGTTGCTCGCCGCCGGCAGCATGACCCTGGCTGCCCAGGCCTTCCTCACGTTGTCGGATCCGGTGACGGGGCCCCCGCGCCTCTCGGACGCCACCTGGCTCATGGCGGCGGTGTTCGTCGGGGTGGCGGCCCTCCATCCGTCGATGGCGGGTGCCGGCGTGCTCGACACGAGCAGCCGGACGCACGTGACCACACGGCTGCTCCTCGTCGGAGCAGCCCTCGTCGCCAACCCCGTGATCGTGTGGCTACATCTGCTCCAGGACAGCACCGATCGGCAAACGGTGATCCTGGTGGCCATCGCCGTGGGGGTCGTCACGCTCTTCGGCCTGTGGCGGGTGGGGGAGCTGATCACCGACCGAGACCAGATCGCGAACGCACTCGAGTTGAGCGAGCATCGCTTCCGCTCCCTCGTGCAGCACGCCTCCGATGTCATCGCAGTCGTCGACCAGAGCGGGCGGTTCACCTACGTCAGCCCCTCGGTGTCCTCCGTGCTGGGCTACAGCACGGACCGTCTCATCGGAGGCTGGTCTGGTGGGTTGGTTCACGCCGACGACGAAGAGCGCTTTGCCGTGTTCCTGGAGCACGCCGGGCAGGCGGAGTCGGACGCCAGGGAGAGCATCGAGGTGCGTATCCGGCACCGCAGGGGCGCATGGCGCCACGCCGAGGTGTTGGGCGTCAACTTGACCGACGATCCCGGCCTTGCCGGTGTCGTGCTGACGATTCGAGACATGACCGACCGCGTGGCATTCGAGGCGCAGCTCCAGCACATGGCGAGTCACGACGCCCTCACCGGCTTGGCCAACCGCGTGCTCTTCCGGGATCGGGTCTCTCATGCCCTGGACCGCGCCAAGCGCCAGAACAGCTCGGTGGCCGTCATCTTCGTGGATCTCGACGACTTCAAGACAGTCAACGACAGCCTGGGCCATCACGCCGGCGACGAGTTGCTCCGCGTAGTGGGGGCCAGGACCCTCGACTGCCTCCGTGAGGCCGACAGTGCGGCTCGCCTCGGCGGCGACGAATTCGCCGTGTTGTTGGAGGATCTCCACGACGTGGGTGATGCGGTCGTCATCGCCGAGCGGATCTTGCTGGCGATGCGCCAGCCCGTGTACCTCGAAGACCGGCACATCCAGGTCGGGGCCACCCTCGGGGTGGCGATGAGCAACCCCGACAGCACTGCGGAGGACTTGCTCCGGAATGCGGACACCGCCATGTTCGATGCCAAGACGGCGGGCAAGGGGCGGCTCGAGGTGTTTCGGCCCGAGATGCACCATGCGGCGCGTTCCCGTTTCGACATGAAATCTGCGCTCCAGCGCGCCATCGATCGCCACGAGTTCGTCGTCTACTACCAGCCGATCTTCTCGCTCGAGGGCGGCGCTGTGCGCGGCGTCGAGGCACTGCTGCGCTGGGAGCATCCTGAGCGCGGCGTGGTGCTGCCGGACGAGTTCATCCCGTTGATCGAAGAGACCGGCCAGATCGTCCAGATCGGCCGTTGGGTGCTCAGCCAGGCGTTCCGCCAGGCAGGGAAGTGGCAGGCGGGTCGTGCGCAGGGGGACCGCTTGTCGGTGAGCGTCAACCTGTCGGTTCGCCAATTCCAGCACCCCGACCTGGCCACCGACGTGGCTGCCGCTCTCGACGGCACGGGGCTGTCGGCTCACGACGTGGTCATGGAGATCACCGAGAGCGTGTTCCTGGGCGACAGCGAGGCCACGATGCAGCAGCTCGAACGTCTTCGCGAGCTCGGCGTGCGCCTGGCGATCGACGACTTCGGGACGGGGTACTCCGCCCTGAACTACCTCCAGCGTTTCCGGGCGGACATCGTGAAGGTCGACAAGTCGTTCATCGATTCGCTCGGTTCGGGAGGCGACGACCGCACGCTGACCCGTGGCATCGTCACTCTGGCCCACGCCCTCGACATCGAGACGGTGGCAGAAGGTGTCGAGCGCTCGGACCAGGTCATCGACCTGCGCAACATCGAATGCGGGCTGGCGCAGGGCTTCTACTTCGCTGAGCCGATGCCGGCGCCGGAGGCCACCGCCGTGCTGCTCGCCGATGCATTGGCGTTCGAGTCACAAGCCGGTTGATCAGGACTCGTCGGCGCCTCGGGCGCGACCGAGTGCAGTGAGAGCCGCCCCGAACAGGAAGAGTGCCAGCGCCGCCCCCGCGGCCGTGCCACCCGGGGCGCCGGTGGCGGGCAGTGTCGGTTGCGCGTTTGTCGTCGCCGCGCCGGTACCGGTGGCGGGAGGGCCCGAAGTGGTCGCTGTCCCAGTGGTGGTGGTGGTGGCGGTGGTGGTGGTGGCTGCGGCCTGGGCCGGTCGCACGCCGACCCGCCACGTGCTTGCCGACGCAGTGAGCACCTGAACCAGCAGGTCGCCCTCTTCGTCGACACTCCACCAGGCGACGCAGGCTCCGCCGATGACGCCGTCCGAGCCGAGGCACTCGCTCACGGCCGCCCCGTTCTGGGTCACTTGTATCTGCTCGATCGCAGGCGGCAGCAGAGAGGCGTCCACCTGCAGTGTGAGGGAGTGCGCCGGGTTGACCTGCATCAGGGGCAGGGGGGGTGCTGTCACCACTGCGGCCCAGGGCGGGAAGGCCAGCCCGTCTTGCAGCAGCTCCGCCGCCGCTTCCTCGCCGAGGAGGATGACACCGGTGGTGCCGGCGGCGAACGAAGCCTCGAACGGGTCGGCACCCGTGGTGCCGTCACCCTCGAGGTCGGTGGTGACGAAGGTGCCCTCACCGGTGAAGGTCCATGCACCCTCCCCGCCGGCCAGCACCGGGTGCTGTGCGGGGGCGACTTCCCCGGGTAGGAGCCGCAACGCCGAATCGACGACGTGCGGCAGGAACGTTCCGTCCACGCACCCGGCGGCTACCACGAGATGGTTGGCGGGGCCGGCAGGGAGGGGCACCACCGCTTCGAACGTGCCGTCGGCCCCGGTCGCCGCCACGGCGCTCAGAGCGGCGGCGTCCAGCCCCGTCGCAAACACGACGCACGCATCGGCGATCGGCGTGTCGTTGGTGTCGGTGACCATGCCACCGACGGTGGCGGGCGCATGCAACGAGGCATCGACGACAGTGGTCGCTCCCTTGACGACCGTGACTGCAGCGGCGCTCGAGAAGTCGAGCGCGTTGCGGTGCCACTCGGGGGCCAGGGCGCCGGCGGTGCAGTCTTCGAAACGGAGTTTCACCTCCGCACTGTGGGTCTCTGCAGTCAGGCTCAGCTCGTAGGTGCCGTCTCCCGCGGTGGTGGTCGAACCGAGTTGCTCGATGTCGGTCAGCCATGCCGACACACAGCCGGCCACCACCGGTGCCGACGTGTCACCGTTGGTCACGGTCCCGGCGACCAGCGCAGGCGACGCCGCAGAGCTCATCACTGCGTCGATACCGGTACGCACCTCGCCCTCGGCGAGGGTGATCACGTCGGCGGTTTCGGCGGAGGGCTTCCCGGACCACCACTGCGGGGCCAGCACGTTGCCCACGCAGTCGGTGAAGCTCACAGTGTGTTCGCCGGGTTCCAGGCCGGTGATGCGGAACGTCCCGTTGCTGCCGGTCTGCAGTCCCCATCCGATGCGAGGACCCTGGGCGAACACGCAGATCCCCTGCAGCGGGTCGGCGGCGGTGTCGGTCACGGTGCCTTCGACCGTGGCGGTGCCGAGCAGCACCAGGTCGATACCGGACGTGGTCGCTCCGGCCACCACCGTGACGAGGTCGGCTTCGGTGATGGACGTCTTTCCGTCAAACCAGCTCTGGGTCCACTCCAGCCGCCCACAGTCCTGCGCCCATACCTTGTACGCGCCGGCGCCGAGGTCTGCCAACGTGTACGTGCCATCCGCCGCCGTGGTGATGTCCTGGATCGGGCCGAGATCGTCATACGCGGCCACACAGATGCCGGCGATCCCGGCACCTGCGGAGTCGGCGACCACACCGGCGATGGCGCCCGGGGCCTGTGCCAGCGCGGCAGAGGTGGTCGCTGCCGAGACGACCGCGAGCGCGAGCAGCACCCAGCGAGTGAGGCGTGCTCTCATGTGGTCGCACGCTACCGGTGGGTCACCTGTCACGCGGCTACTACGATGCTCGAACGTCGCCCCCGTAGCTCAGGGGATAGAGCGCCGGCCTCCGGAGCCGGGTGCGCAGGTTCGAATCCTGCCGGGGGCACCTCCAGCCGTTCCGGGCATTCCCCTATCCTCCGGTGCCCCATGTCGCTCCTCTCCGAACTCAGCAGCATCTTCGGCGATGCATTCGAGAAGATCGGGCTCGACCGCGTCTTCGGAGAGGTGGTGGTCTCGGCTCGGCCGGATCTGGGCCAGTTCCAATGCAACGGTGCCCTCCCGGCGGCGAAGAGCGCCAAACGAAATCCACGGGAGCTCGCCGAGGAAGTGATCGGCGCCGTGGACTCGTCGCGCTTCTCCGACGTGTCGCTCGCCGGCCCCGGATTCATCAACATCACGTTGGCGGACGAGGCGCTCGCCGCCGCGGCGGAGCAGATGAGAGCCGACGACCGGTTCGGCGTGGAACTCGCCGCCCCTCCCCGCGTGACCATCGTGGACTACGGCGGACCCAACGTGGCGAAGGAGCTCCACGTGGGTCACCTGCGCCCGGCCATCATCGGCGAGAGCATCAAGCGGACCCTGCGATTCGTAGGGCACGACGTGCTGGGCGACACCCACCTCGGGGACTGGGGCGCTCCCATGGGTCAGCTGCTCGCCGAGCTACAGCAACGCCACCCCGAGTGGGTCTACTTCGACAAGTCGTTCGACGGGCCGTATCCCGAAGCGCCTCCGGTCACCATCGAGGATCTCCAGGAGCTGTATCCCATTGCGGCGGAGCGCGTCGCCTCCGATCCCATGTTCGCCGCTGCGGCGCGGCGAGCCGTGGTGGAGCTGCAGAACGGGCGACCCGGCTACCTGGCGCTGTGGCAACACATGCGAGACGTGTCCGTGGAGGCCATCAAGGCCGTCTATGACCTGCTCGGCGTCGAGTTCGACCTCTGGTACGGGGAGAGCACCATCAAGGACCGGCTCGATCCGCTGGTGGCACGTCTCGTCGAGGACGGGATCGCGTACGAGAGCGACGGTGCGCTCATCGTCGACGTCGCCGAACCGGACGACACCAAGGAGATACCGCCGCTGATGCTGGTGAAGTCCGACGGCGCCACGCTCTACACCACGTGGGATGTGGCCACCATCGAGGACCGGATCGAGGATCTCGGCGCCGAGGTGATGATCTACGTGGTCGACGTACGCCAGTCCCTCCACTTCGAGCAGGTGTTCCGGGCGGCCCGGAAGGCCGGCATCGCCGGCGACGACATCGTGCTGGAGCACGACGGCAACGGCACCGTGAACGGGCTCGACGGCAAGCCGCTCAAGACTCGCGAGGGAGGACTGCCGCTACTGCGTGCGCTCATCGACGACGTGGTTGCCCGTGCCGAGCGCCGGCTCGACGAGAACGATCTCGCCACCGACTACTCCGAAGAAGAGCGGACTGAGATCGCCCGCGCGGTCGGTCTAGCCGCGCTGAAGTATGGCGATCTGCGCAATCACCGCACCTCGGACTACATCTTCGATCTCGAGCGCTTCACGTCGTTCGAGGGCAAGACCGGGCCGTACCTGCTGTACGGGGTGGTCCGGATCCGCTCGATCCTTCGCGAGGCCGCGGCTCGTGGCTTGGAGCCGGGCACGATCCTGGCGCCGGCCAACGAGCGTGACCGGGGTCTCATGCTGCAGCTGCTCCGCTTCGCCGAGGCCGTGGGCCGAGCTGCTGAGTTGCGCGCCCCCAATCATGTCGCCGAGTTCGCGTACGAGCTGGTCGCCGAGTTCAGCCGGTTCTACGAGGCGTGCCACATCCTCAGCGAAACCGACCAGGAGCGCCAGGCGAGCTGGCTCGCTCTGGTCGAGCTCACCCTCGGCGTGCTGCACGCGGCGCTCGACCTGCTGGGCATCGAGTCGCCGGATCGCATGTGAGAGCGCAGAACGGTGCCGGCCCGGTGCCGGCCCATCTCCTTCCCGACACTGCACGGATCGGTGACGGCGGCCGGCTGACGGTGGGTGGCAGCGACGTGCTCGAACTGGCCGACCGCTTCGGCACGCCGCTGTTCGTCTACGACGAGGACCATCTGCGGGCGCGCTGTCGGGAAGCGGTGGCGGCGTTCCCGGACGGAGTCGCCTATGCCACCAAAGCGTTCCTCTGTGTCGCCATGGCTCGGCTCGCTCACGAGGAGGGCATGTACCTGGATGTGGCCACGGGTGGGGAGCTGCACGTGGCACGGGCAGCCGGCGTCCCCCCCGAGTGGCTCGTGTTTCACGGCAACAACAAGTCGGTCCAGGAGCTCGCTACCGCAGTCGATGTCGGCGTGGGCGCCATCGTGGTCGACTCGTTCGACGAGATCGACCGTCTGGAGGGTGTCGTCGGCGACCGCGCCGGGATGCGAGTGCTGGTGCGCGTCAACCCAGGCGTCGAGGCCCACACCCACGAGTACCTCAAGACCGGGGTCACCGACTCTAAATTCGGCTTCGGCCTCGCCTCCGGAGATGCCGCCCTGGCCCTCTCCAGGCTGCGGGCTCTGGCGGGTGTCGACGTGGTCGGTCTCCACGCCCACATCGGGAGCCAGGTGTTCGTCACCGACTTTTTCGAGCGAGCCATCGGTGTGCTGGCGCCGTTCGTCCGTCAGGCCGCCGTCGAAGAGCTGAGCATCGGCGGCGGGCTCGGCGTCGCGTACGTCAGTGGAGAGTCGGCGCCGTCGATCGCCGAATGGGCTGACGCCGTGAAGGGCGCCTGTGCGTCGGCCGGCATCGATGCCCGCGTCACCGCCGAGCCGGGCCGGGCCGTCGTCGCCCAGGCGGCGCTCACCCTGTACACGGTAGGCACCATCAAGGAGATCCCCGGGGTGCGGACGTATGTCGCAGTGGACGGTGGCATGAGCGACAATCCGCGGCCCGTCCTGTACGGCTCGGGGTACGAAGCGTTCCTCCCGCGTGCCGCCGCCGCCGACCGGCCCACGCGGGTACGCGTGGTGGGCAAGCACTGTGAATCGGGTGACGTCATCGTGCACGAGGCGCAGGTCCCGGACGACATCGCAGTGGGGGACGTGCTGGCGACCCCCGTCACCGGCGCCTACGGACACACCATGGGCTCGAACTACAACATGGTCCCTCGGCCGTCGGTCGTCTTCGTGCGTGATGGAGAGGCGCGTCTCGTGGTGAGGCGGGAGACTCACGACGATCTCTTGGTGCGGGACCTGGCCGCGCCACCGGACGCCTAGCATCCGACGCTCATGAACACTGTTGGCATCGGACTGCTCGGAGCGGGCGTCGTCGGCGGCGCGCTGGTGCGCCGCTTGGTAGACGACCATGCTTCCATCGCCGCTAAGACCGGCCTCGACCTCCAAGTGCGTCGGGTTGCCGTCCGCGACCTCGGGAAGGACCGTGGTTTCGCGCTTCCAGACGGCGTGCTCACCGCAGATGCCCAAGCCGTCGTCACCGACGATGGAGTCGATCTCGTCGTGGAGGTGATGGGGGGCGAGGATCCGGCCGGCGATCTCGTGCTGGCGGCGCTGAAAGCCGGCAAGCCGGTGGTGACGGCCAACAAGGCACTCATCGCAGCCCGTGGCCCGGAGCTGATCGCGGCGGCCGAGGGGGCCGGGGTGCCTCTCCTCTACGAAGCCGCGGTCGGCGGGGCCATTCCCATCATCCGGCCGCTCGCCGAGACCCTGGCCGGTGAGCAGCTCTCGCGTGTCTTGGGCATCGTCAACGGCACCACCAACTTCATCCTCACGAAGATGGCGGAGGACGACCAGGACTACGCAGCGGCCCTCGCCGAGGCGCAGGACCTCGGCTACGCCGAGGCCGATCCCGCCGCCGACGTGAGTGGGGCAGATGCCGCCGCCAAAGCGGCGATCCTCGCCAGCCTCGCCTTCGGACGCTGGATCGGGTTCGATCGCGTCTACCACGAGGGCATCCAGGCCGTTTCGCAACTCGACATGGGCTTCGCCGCCGAGCTCGGGTTCGTGGTCAAGCTCCTGGCCATCGCCGAGCGCTTCGAAGGAGGCGTCACTGCCCGGGTGCACCCCGCCATGATCCCGGCCGAGCACCCGATGGCTGCCATACGCGGCGCCACCAATGCCATCTACGTGGAGGGCCCCTCGATACAAGAGCTCTTGTTCGCCGGGCCCGGAGCCGGCGGCGAACCTACGGCGAGCGCCGTGCTCGGTGACGTCATCGACGCCGGTCGCGAGATCTTGGCCGGTGCCGAGGTGGCTCCCCGTATCCGCTTCATGCCGGGCGACGTGGTGGATTTCGGCCGCGTCCCCACCCAGTGGTACGTGCGGCTGGAAGTCGCCGACCAGCCCGGTGTTCTCGCCGCAGTGGCGGGAGCCTTCGGCGAGTCCGCGGTGTCCATCAAGTCGGTGTGGCAGGAGGGCCGCGGTGACGACGCCACGCTCCTCATCGTCACTCATGGTGCTCCCGAAGCCAGTCAACGGGCCGCTGTGGACTCGATCCGCGGTCTCCCGGTCGTGCGCTCCGTCGCATCGACCATCCGCGTCGTGAGCGACGAGACATGACCTGGCGCGGCATCATCGAGGAGTACCGGGAGCGGCTTCCGGTGAGCGAAGGCACCCCGGTGGTCACGCTCATGGAGGGCAACACGCCGCTCATCGCCGCCGATTCGATCTCTGCTCGAGTCGGCAGGGATGTCTTTCTCAAGTACGACGGCGCCAACCCGACCGGCTCCTTCAAGGATCGCGGCATGACCGTGGCGGTATCAAAAGCCCTCGAAACCGGGGCCAAGGCGGTGGCGTGCGCCTCGACCGGCAACACGTCGGCGTCCGCCGCATCGTATGCGGCGCGTGCCGGCATCTCGTGCATCGTCATCCTGCCGGCCGGCAACGTCGCCCGAGGCAAGCTGGCCCAGGCGGTCGCCCACGGAGCCACCATCGTGCCGGTCGACGGCAACTTCGACGACGCGCTCGCACTGGTGCTGGAGCTCACCTCCACCCATGACGCTGCGCTGGTCAACTCGATCAACCCGCATCGCATCGCCGGCCAGCAGTCGGCCGCATGGGAGATCGTCGACACGCTCGGCTCGGCGCCCGTCGTGCATGCCCTCCCGGTGGGCAACGCCGGCAACATCACCGCCCACTGGATGGGCTATCAGGCGGTCGACGCCACCCCCATGATGTGGGGGTTCCAGGCCGCTGGAGCGGCTCCCATCGTGAGTGGTGAGATCGTCGACGCCCCGGAGACGATCGCCACGGCCATCCGGATCGGCAACCCGGCGAGCTGGGACGGCGCCGTAGCCGCCCGCGACGAGTCGGGTGGGCGCATCGAAGCCGTCACCGACGATGAGATCGTGGCGGCGTATCGGTTGTTGGCAAGCACCGAGGGTGTCTTCTGCGAGCCGGCGTCGGCGGCCTCGGTGGCCGGTGTGTTGAAGTTCGCCACCGATCTCCCCGAGGGGCCCATCGTGTGCACCCTCACCGGCCACGGCCTGAAGGACCCGGACACCGCCATTCGGCAGATGGGCGACATCGAGCCGGTGCACCCATCGTTGGACGCAGTGCTCGACTTCATCGGCTGGTAGGGCGCTACTCGCCTCCGCCGCGGAGCGCGGCCATGATCTCCTGGCACGCCGGGCACACGGGAAAGCGGCTCGGGTCGCGGTTGGGAATCCACTTCTTGCCGCAGAGGGCCACCACTTCCACACCTTCGACGTTGGAACGGACGATGTCGCTCTTCTTGACGTAGTGGGCGAACCGCTCGTGATCGCCGTCGCCGAGGCGGGGGTCGATCTGGGTGCGTTCCGTGGTGTCTGGCGTGGTCACGGTGGCAAGTGTACGAGATCCCTCCGGGGGGCCGTCGCTCGGTCGCAACCCGACGTTGGTCCGTCGAGAGGGTGGCCAACGAGTTTCCCGTGACGAGCCTGCGAGGTCCCTGGAAGACCCGAGATCCTCGTCCGGTCTGGCTTCTGGCATCTGGTTTCCGGGGTCCCTCGTCGAAGGTGAGGAG
>JBFGCM010000020.1:0-44243 GCA_041581135.1 Acidimicrobiia bacterium | reverse complement strand
GTGATCGATGTCGCAGTCGTCCAGGATGTGACGCACGTAGGCAGCCGGGGCATCGGGGTTGATGGGAACGTACAGTGCCCCGGCCTGCATCGTTCCGAAGAGGGCCACGAACACTTCGATGGACTTGTGCGCGTAGAGACCCACCCGGTCGCCGGAGCGCACGCCGTTGGCCGCCAGCATCGACGCGAAGCTGTTGACGCGGGCGGCAAGGCCGCCGTACGTGAGCTCCTGGCCGTTCATCGACAGGGCCGGATGGTCGGGGTTGCGAGCTGCCGCGCGCGTGATGGCGTGCGGGATCGACACCAGCTCTTCATCCGGCATGGTCACAGTCCCAACATCCTGGCGACGAGCACCCGTTGAATGTCATTGGTCCCCGCATACAGCAATCCCCCGACCGCATCGCGTAGATCACGCTCGACTTCGTTCTCCGTGAGGTATCCGGCGCCGCCCCGCGTGCGGATGGCGTCGAGACTCGACTGGACGAAGACCTCCGAGAGATGCAGCTTCAGCAGGGCGGCCTCCATGGTCACCGGTTCGCCCTGGTCCAGCATCCACGCCACCTTGTACATGAGCAGCCGGGCCGTCTCCAGCGACAGCTTCATGTCGGCAATGCGGTTGGAGACGGATTGGAACTTGCCTACGGGTTGCCCGAACTGGCGGCGAGTCTTGGCGAACTCGACCGCGTCCTCCAGCTGGCGGGCCATGGCGCCCACCTGGGTGGCGAGGATGAAGCACCGTTCCACGCCGAGCGAGCTGCCCGAGATGCTGGCACCAGCACCCTCGGGGCCGAGCCGGTGCTCCTCCGCCACGAAGCAGTCCGCAAACGTGAGGTCGCCCATCGGCACGGTGCGGAGGCCCATCTTCTCCCGGACCGGTCCGACGGTGCAGCCCGCAGAGTCGAGTTCGACGAGGAACGCCGTCAGTCCCCACCGCCCCTTGTCCGGGTCGACCGTGGCGAACACCAATGCCACGTCGGCCACCGGAGCCAGCGAGATGTAGCGCTTGGTACCGGTGAGCGAGTAGCCGCCTTCGACCGGTATGGCGTGAGTGCTCATGGCCATGTGGTCGGAGCCGGCGTCGGGTTCGGTGACGGCATGAGCTCCGATGAGGTCGCCCCGGCACATGGCAGGGAGGTAGCGGCGCTTCTGCTCGTCGGTGCCGAACTCGTTGATCGGGTACTGCACGGTCCACATCTGGGCCGCCAGCGCGAAGTCCAGGCCGTTGTCGCGGCACCCGTAGCCGAGGCCCTCCATGGCGAGCACTGCGGACATCAAGTCGGTGTCGACGTCGGACGTGTTGTACTCCGCCGGCACCGCCATCGACTGGAGGCCGAAGTCGGCGCACTTCTTCCAGGCGTCACGAGGGAAGACTCCGCTGCGATCGCGGTCGACGACGTCCTCGTTGAGCTCTCGGGCGGCGAACTCGATCACCGCCTGCTGCAAGGCGAGTTGTTCGGGAGTCCAGGAGAAGTCCATCAGCGACCCGGCCGGGTCGTGAAGTCGTACGGGTGGAGCGGGTCGTCGCTGATGTCTTCCAGTTCGATGTGAACGCCGATGTCCAGCCGATCGGCGTGTTCCAGCAGCAGCTGTAGGGCGACGCGATCCTCGAGCGCCCAACCCGTCGAGTCGAACACCGTCAATCGCTCGCGACCGATCGGGGCGTATCGCGCCGGGTCGGCGATGATCTCGCTGAGGGACGGCCCGATCTCGGCTGGCGCCAGTTGTTGGCATTCCCCTTCCCGCATGGCCTGTTCGAGATGATCGGGGCACACCAGGGCCCGGAGGAGGAGTTCGCGCGGCAGCTCGGTCTTGCCGGGGAAGTCGGCGCCCACTGCGTTGATGTGGAGCCACGGGCGCGTCTCTTGATCGTCGAAGAGGGGCCCGCCTCCCCGGGGGATGGCGGTGGAGGTGCACAGGATGTCGGAGCCGGCGAGGATGGCCTCGACGGTGGCCTCCTCGATCTTGACCCCCTCCGGCAGCACCGATGCGGCGCGTTCGGGGAAGGAGGCCGCGTGCTCGGGGGTGGCGTCGGCGATCAGCACCTGCTCGATGCGGAACGTGCGGAGGAGGGCGTGCATCTGGGTGATGGCCTGTGCTCCGCAACCGATCAGTCCCAGCACGGTGGAGTCGGGGCGGGCCAGCACCCGGCTGGCGATGGCGGATGCCGCCCCGGTACGGAGGGCGGTGAGGAAGGTCCCGTCTGCGAGCCCGGCGAGATGGCCCGTCTCGGTGTCGTAGGAGCTGATGGTGGACAGGATGGTGGGCAGATTCCGCGATCGAGGATTCGACGGGTGGTAGCCGACGACCTTGATCGTCGTGGTCTCGGCGGTGTGCATCACCGGCATCCATTCGAGGAGGCCTACGTCCGGCTCGGTGTAGTGGAAGCCATCCCGGGTGCGGACCCTCGTGCGGCTGCCGTCGAACTCTCGAATCGCGTCCGAGATGCGATCGATCGCCTCGTCCATGAGCCGGTCCAGGCCCACGGCGGCAACGATGGCCGCAATGTGCTCCCTGGCCACGATTCGAGTCTTCATCGGATGGTCTCCTTCAGGCTCGTCCGAGCCTCGGTAGGGAAGTGACGTTGCAGCCACGTGGTGATGTCGGTGATCAGGGTGTCCCGATGACCGGGAAACGTGAAGGTGTGATCCGCCTCGGGGTAGTACGTCACCTCGACGGCTCGCCCGAACTCCAGCTCGGGAAAGGCGTCGTGCATCTGCCGGGCGTAGTTGAACGCCAAAGGTCCCAAACGGGTGTACACCATGAGGAGGCGAGCGTCGCGGTCGATGAGGCCGCCCAGCTCGGAGGCGAATCGATCCCGCGGCACCACTTCGTTCTCGAAGACCACCAGGTCGTCGCGGAGAGGCTCGGGGCCGCTGCCGAGGCCGAGGCGTCGCCGCACGAAGGCAACCCATTTGCCGAGCTCGAAGACTCTGGTGCGATAGTGCCGGAATCGGGAGCGGAGCGTGGGGTAGGAGTAGCCGTCCAGCAGCACGGCCCCGCTGATGCGCTCGTCACGAACCGCAGCTCGGAACGCGTTGAATGCGCCGGTACACAACCCGACGACGACGAAGTCCTCGACGCCGGAGCGGGCCGCCATGTCGTCCATCGCCTCCACGACATCCTGCACAGAGCGCTCCACATAGAGGAGGCCGCCGCCGCGCAACGCACTGTCGCCCACCCCCGACATGTCGAAACGAAGACAGGGGTAGCCGAGGGAGCCGAGGTGCCGGGCGAGGTCCACATGGAGCCGGTTGGGACCGACGCGGTGGAGGAGCCCGGCGTTGAGCAGGATCACACCGGGCCCGGCCACGATCTCCGGCGTGGTGTAGATGCCGAGGAGGCCATGGTCCGGCCCGAAGTACAAGGCGCGCTCGTTCATGTGCCGGCTCCGAGGGCGTCCACGATCCGGCCGGGCACGACCGCCGGGAGTAGCGATGCCTGGGTCGAGGCCACGTCGCCCCACCCGGTGGGATCCGAGACGAGTTCGAGCGTGGTGGCCGGTCCCATGGCGTGTGCCATGGCCTCGTACTCGGGAAGCGCCTCGGTGGCGACGACGACGGTCGGCATCCCGAGCCTCATCTCCATGAGATCGACGGCGGCAAGCTCGCGGCGAAGCGACACGGGGTAGGGGAACCCGACGAGCTCGTCGCCCTGCACCCGAGGGTTCGGCGGCCGGCCGCCGCGGAGAGCCAGCAGCTCGCCGTGGAGCCGCTCGAGGGTGGCGAGGTGAGCAGCGCCGGCGACGACCGGATCCCACATGACCAGGCGGTCGGCGTCGAGTCCCGCCACGCAGGCCGCTGCGGCCAGAGTGGCCCCCAGTCGCGCCCCCACCACGGACGCAGTGGGGGCGCCGGAGGCGGCACGCAACTCGGTGGCCGCGGCTTGCACGTCCCTGCGCCAGCGGTCGACCGAGCCCATGCCGCGGTCGCCGGAGGAGTCCCCGGTGGCGAAGTAGTCGAACCGGAGGACGTGGAAGCCGCGGGTGGCAGCGAGCCGGGCGATCTTGCGCATCGCCCAGTGGCTCCGCATGTACTCCCAGCCCAGCGGAGCGCACAACAGCACCGCCCGGCCGTTGCTCTGCGATGGCGCCGGCGTGTAGAGAATGCCGAACAGAGGCGACGACGCCGGCCCGAAGGAGAAGGCAGTGGTCGCCACGGCGTCTGCGCCCGTGGTCGTGGATGCCGTCTCGTCGTTGTGTCGTGGCGAAGGCATGGCGCCGGGCAGCTGAGCTGCCGCTTGTCCCAGCGTGTTCATCAGCACGACCCGGGGGCTCAGCCGATGTCCGGTCTCTCGGTGGAGACGGGCAATGAGCTGCATGGCGAGGATCGAGTGGCCGCCCAACTCGAAGAAGTTGTCGTTCATATCGATGTCGGGCACATCGAGGAGGTCGGCAGCCAGCCGAGCCACCAGTCGCTCGGCGTCGGTCTCCGGCGCGACGGGCATGGTCGATGTGGTCACCTCGCCCACCGTGTCGGGGAGGGCGGCGCGGTCGAGCTTGCCGTTGGTGGTCAGGGGGAGAGCGTCGAGCCGCACCAGGTGCTGCACCAGCATGTACTCAGGCAGCAACTTGCGGAGATGCTCCCGCAGCTCAGTGACGTTGGCGGCGACGGCAGGTTCGGCGACGTAGTACGCAACCAGGCGCTGATCGCCGGGCCGGGCTTCCCGCAGGGCAACAGCGGCGTTGGCGACCGCAGGGTGCTCCATGAGCGCCGCTTCGATCTCGCCGAGCTCGATCCGGTGCCCCCGGACCTTCACCTGAGCATCGGTGCGGCCCAGATACTCGATGACGTCACCCCGCCACCGGGCCAGGTCGCCGGTGCGGTACATGGTGCCGCCGGGATGAAACGGATCCGGCGTGAAGCGATCGGCGGTGAGTGCGTCCCGATTCAGGTATCCGGCGGCGACCCCGTCGCCTCCGATGTACAGCTCGCCGACCGCACCCTCGGGTACGGGGTTGAGCCCGATGTCGAGCACATAGATGCGAGCGTTGCCGGCCGGGCGGCCGATCGGCACCGATCCATCGGTGTCGGTGGCGGGGTCGTAGCGGTGGATCATGCACCCGACCGTCGCCTCGGTGGGGCCGTACTCGTTGTAGATCGTGAGCCGTCCACCACTGGCGTCCTGGGTGAACGTGGCCAGGTCGACCCGCAGGTCCTCACCTCCCAGTACGAGCGCGCCGATGCGGCGAGTATCCAGGTGCGACGCGTCCAGTGCGGCGAGGTGGGAGGGAGTGAGCTTGACGACATCCACTGCGTCGTCGTCGAACACATCGAGCACAGCCAGCTCCCGGGCATCGTCGTCCGGGTAGATGACCACCTCCCCGCCCGACACCAGCGGCACGTACATGGACGTGACGGTCAGATCGAACCCCACGGAGGTGTACAGCGGGAAGCTGACCGGCTCGTTGTGCCCGTACACGTCGTGTGCCCACGTCACGTAGTTGACGAGGTTGTGGTGAGTGACCATCACGCCTTTGGGTCGACCGGTGGACCCGGAGGTGTACATCACGTAGGCGAGATCACCGGGCCCGATCGGGATGTCGAAGTCGATGTCCGCGTCGTGGTCGTCCGGCTGGGGCACCACCATGTGGGGCGGAGCGGTCTCAGGCAGCTGACCCTCCTGCGCAGCGTCGGTGATGACGAGATCTGCTCCGCTGTCATCCAACAGGTAGGCGATTCGCTCGGCGGGAAGGTGGCGATCGACGGGCACGTAGGCCGCTCCCGCCTTGAGCACCGCCAGCACTGCCACCAGGAGCTGCGGCGAGCGGGGCAGCAGCACCGCGATGCGCTTGGCCGCAAAGCCGGTCATCTGGATGAGGTGCGCCGCCAGTCGGTCGCTGGCGGCGTCCAGCTCGCCGTAGGTCAAGGTCTCGTCGCCGGCCCGCACAGCAACTGCGTCTGGACGGGTTCGCACCTGGGCGCGAAAGGCATCCACCACCGACGGGTGGGGCAGCGGGTGGAGGGTGGCGTTGAACGCATCGATTCGAGCGCGCTCTCGAGCAGTGAGCATCTCGAGGTCGCCCACCGTTGTCTCGCCGTCCCGCACCAGCGCCTCGAGCACCGTGGCGTAGTGGTCGAGGAGTCGCTTCGCGGCGCCCTCGTTGAAGTCGCCGGAATCGAAGTCGAGCGCCACGTTGAGTGGATCGGCGGATTCGACCGTGATCGACAGAGGGAAGCTGGTGCGGCCATAGGCGTCGACGGTGCGGTATCGCAGCGCCCCGCTGGGTGAAGCGCCCTCGGCTCCGAAGTTCCAGTAGGCGAACAACGTGTCGGTGAGGGTGGTGCCGGCCCCCAGTTCGCTCCACTCCTGGACCTTCGTCATGGCGGTGTGGCCATGGTCCAGAACTGCCGCCTGGCGGTCCTGCACTTCGGTGAGCCACTTGCCCACGGCTGCAGCCTCGTCGACCTCGAGCCGCAGGATGAGCGTGTTGATGAACATCCCCACCATGGCCTCGACCCCCTCGAGTCCGGCAGGCCGACCCGAGCCCACCACCCCGATGGCGACGTCGCGCTTGTTGAGATGACGCCCCACGACGATCGCCAGGGCGCCCGTGAGGACCGTGTTGGTGGTGAGACCGTGCTCGCGGGCGAACGCTTCGATGCGTCCGGTCATCTCGGGCGCCAGCGAGAGAAGCCGGCGGCTGAATCCGCCACCAGAGCGTTCCAGGTGGGGCACCACCATGCGCGTCGGTTCCTCGAATCCTCGGAGCTGGGCACGCCAGAACTGTTCGGTGGGCTCGTCGTCACGGCTGGACAACCACCCGATGAAGTCGGCGAACGGTCGCACCGGCGAGAACGCGGGGGCTGCTCCCTCCGCCAAGGCCTCGTAAGCCGCAAAGACCTCGGCGAGCACCGTGGCCGCCGACCACCCGTCCTCGACCAGGTGATGCTGGCTCCACATCATCACGTGGCGGTCGGGGGCGAGGCGGAACAGAGCTACCCGCATCAGTGGCGGTTGGTCGAGCGAGAAGCGGTGTTGGCGATCGGCGGCAAAGTGGGACTCGATCACCGACTCCGGGTCCTGGTCGTCTTCCACGTCGTGCACGGAGAATGCGATGTCCACGCCCCGACACACGATCTGGATCGCCGGCCCCTCGTGCGCCCACGAGAACACGGTCCGCAACGCCGGGTGGCGGTCGACGACTCGAGACCATGCCGCCTCGAACACCTCGGGGTCCAGCGCACCCTCGATCTCCAGGCGCTGCTGGACGATGTACATGTCGTCGTCGTCCGAGCCCAGGGCATGGAACAGCATGCCCTCCTGGAGGGGCGACAGCGGGTAGGCGTCCTCCACCGGTTCGGGGACGCCGGTGATCTCCCGCAGGCGCGCCTCGACGGCGGCCAGATCGGCCGCAGATACGTCGAGACGCTGGTGATACACAACCACCCGACCGCTCCTCGCCTCGTGGTCACGGGGAGCCGCTTCCCCGCCACGCATGGTATACGGACCCGCGACGGTGTCTGTCTGGCCCCGGACGTGCCAACATCCGGCCCCGATGGCATCCAACAGCAGACTCCAGGCCGGCGAACTGGGACTTCCCCCGCCGATCGTCGTCGTCGAACTCCACCTCGACGATGGTCCCGATCCTCTGTGGCCGGAGGAAGAGGACCTGCTCAGTCCTCGGGCGGTCGAATCCCACCGCGCCCAGTTCCGGCTGGGGCGGGCGGCCGCCCACGAAGCGCTGCGGATCCTGGGGCGAGATGCAGGGCCGATCCTGCGCGGTCCCCACGGTGAGCCCCTCTGGCCACCTGGGGTGGTCGGTGCGATCACTCACAGTGCTGGTCGGGCGCTGGCGGCGGTGGCCCCCGGGGAACGGATCCGTGCCCTCGGCCTGGACATGGAGCACACCGATCGATGGTTTCCCGAATTGGCGGAGACGGTGGCGTTCGATGCGGAGCGCGCCTGGTTGGAGGGCTTGGAGGTGGACCGTCGCCGGGCTGCGGCACTCGAGATGTTCTCCGCCAAGGAGAGCATCTACAAGGCCCTCTTTCCCGCCATCGGCACGTTCTTCGGGTTCGATGCGGTTCGCTTGGCGCGCACTGACCATGGGTACGCAGGCCGATTCGTCACGCGGATCGACCGCGCCCCCGACGAGCCGATCCCGGTGTGGTGCGAGTGGGACGGGGCGTTCGTCGTGACATCGGTCGCGCTGCCGGCCTGACCCGGCGGTACCATCTGGCCATGCCGCTGCCACCGTTCGGCCCGGATGACGAGGAGCCCTTCCTCGACGATCCGATGGCGGAGCGCGCCCGGCGTCGGGCCCAACTCGCCCAGTGCTACCGGCTGTTCGCCGCTCTGCGATATGGCGATATGGGCGATGGGCACATCTCGTTCCGGGATCCGGAGCGGCGCGACCACTTCTGGATGCTTCGGTATGGGGTCTCGTTTCATGCGGCCGAGCCGGCAGATACCGTCTTGGTGGCTCCTGATGGATCCGCGGTCGACGATGCCACGATCGGGGCGAAGCCGGCACCCATCAACGTCACCGGGTACCACATCCACCATCCCGTGCACGAGGCTCGTCCTGACATCGAGGCCGCGGCCCACATACACTCGCCATACGGCACCGCCTACTCGACGGAGCGCCGCATGCTGGAGCCGATCAATCAGGAGGCGACGCAGTTCTACGAGGACCACGCGGTGTTCGACGACGAGGAGGTGCAGGTCCTGTCGCTGCAAGGTGGCAAGCGCATCGCCGTCGCGATCGGCGACAAGAGCCACGTCATCCTCGCCAACCATGGCTTGCTCACAACGGGCAGGAGTGCCGCAGAGGCAGTGGCATGGCTCGTCGAGATGGAACGTGCGTCGGAAGTGGCCCTCAAGGCGAGGAATCCGATCGCCATCAGCGTCGATGCCGCCCGGGTGGCGCGTGAGGATCTGGTGCGTTCCAACGCCGGGTGGATCATCTACAACTACCTACTCCGACGTCACTTGCCCGACGGATAGTCCTCGCCCGCAACCGTCGGCTATCTAATCTCCCGCGCCATGGGCCTCTTGGACACCTACGACCCCGACGGCACCTTCTGTGAGATGTTCGATTCCGGAGCCGTGCGACCTCACTATCGGCGCTTGGCGGATCGGCTCGGAGTCCTCGATGTCGCCGACATCGACGATCGGGCTCGCCTCACCGACTCCACCTTCCGCAACCTGGGCATCACCTTCGCGGTGTACGGCGGTGATGAAGGCACCGAGCGCATCTGGCCCATCGACCTGGTGCCCCGAATCATCGCGGCAGACGAGTGGGCCATGGTGGAGGCCGGCCTCATCCAGCGCACCAAGGCGTTGAACGCCTTCCTCGACGATCTCTATGCGGGGGAGTCGGCCATCGTCCGCGATGGCGTGATTCCCGGCTGGCTGGTGCAGAGCTCAGACGGGTACAAGCGGGCCGCGTTCGGGATCGACGTCAAGGGGGCGGCCCGGGTGACCGTGGCCGGCATCGACATCGTTCGCGACCACCTGGGGGTGTATCGCGTGCTCGAGGACAACCTCCGAGTGCCAAGTGGGATCTCCTACGTCATCGAGAACCGAGCCGCCATGCGTCGCGCCTTCCCGCTGCTGTTCGGTCAGTACTCGATCCGACCAGTCGACCACTACGGCTCCCTGCTGGCGGAGGCCCTCCAGTTCCACGCCCCGGCAGGCGTGTCCGACCCCACCGTGGTGGTGCTCACGCCGGGGCCCTTCAACTCGGCCTACTTCGAGCACGCCTTCCTGGCGCGTCGCATGGGAGTAGAGCTGGTGGAGGGCCGGGACCTGCTCGTGAACGATCACGCCGTCTACATGCGCACCACCCGTGGTCTGCAACAGGTCCACGTCATCTACCGCCGGATCGACGACGACTACCTCGACCCCGTCGCGTTCGAGCGGTCTTCGGTGCTGGGCATACCCGGTCTCATGGCGGCGGTTCGGGCGGGCAACGTGGCGGTCGCCAACGCGGTCGGCAACGGTGTCGCCGACGACAAGGCGGTGTACCCATACGTTCCCACCATGGTGGAGTACTACCTGGGCGAGCAGCCCATCCTGCCCAACGCCACGACGTACACCTTGTGGGATCCCGACCAGCGCGCCGAGGTCCTCGAACGACTCGACCAGCTCGTGGTGAAACCCGTTGCGGAAGCGGGTGGGTACGGCATCGTCATCGGACGCAGCGCGTCCGATGAGCAGCTCGAGGAGACCCGGCGTGCTATTGAGCGGAATCCGCGCGGGTACATCGCCCAGGAGGTGGTGGAGCTTTCGACGCATCCGACGTTCACCGGTGACGGGCTGGCGCCGCGCCACATCGACGTCAGGCCCTTCATCGTCACCGGTGAGAGCACCACCGTCGTACCGGGTGGCCTCACCCGCGTGGCGTTGCGGGAGGGCTCGTTGATCGTGAACAGCTCGCAGGGTGGCGGCTCCAAGGACACGTGGGTGCTCGATCCCGCAGGGGCCGTCTGATGCTGTCGCGCCACGCCGAAGGGCTCTTCTGGATGGGCCGCTACCTGGAGCGGGCCGCGTACATCACCCGCATGCTCGACGTCGCCTCCAACAAGCAGCTGGAGCTGTCGTCACGGTCGCCGGACGACGTCTGGCACGACCTGCTCAGCGCCCTCTATCTCGAGCAGGAGTATGCGGCTGTGCACGGCGGTGATCTCTCGATCGGAGCGATCAATCGGTTCTTGATCTTCGATCGCGACAACCCGGTGTCGGTGACGTCGTCGGTCATGGGGGCGCGCACCAACGTGATGAACGTCCGCGACCTGGTTCCGATCGAATTGCTGGGCGCCATCAATCGTCTCCACAACCGGCTGTCGACCGGCGTGCTCGAGCGTCACGTCGAGCGAAGCCCCCATGAGATCTACGACACCGTGGCCGGCCTGTGTCGTGCCGTGACCGGAGCCATCGACGAAGCCATGCCTCGCTACGACGGCTATCGGTTCCTCATGCTGGGACGACTGCTCGAACGCGCCGAGATGACGTGCCGCATGATAGAGGTCAACCGCACCGTCTCCGGCCAAGACGTGTCGGCATGGATGAGTGCCCTGCGGTCGGTGTCGGGCTTCCACGGGTTCACCCAGGCACATGGCCCGCTGGCACCCGTGGAGGCGGTGGTGGAGTTCATGCTGCGCGACACCAGCTTCCCGTTCGGTGTGCAGTACTGCCTCAACCGAGCCGCAGAGTTGGCCGCCGAGGTCAGCGGGACGGGGTCGTGGAACTCACCCCGGACGGTGGGACGCCTCGCTGCGGATCTGCGCTACGCGGACGTACCGGCCATCGACGACCCGGAGCTGGCCGAACTACTGCGGCGCCTCGAGGACGGGATCCGGCTGGCTACCGAGGAGCTGCACAACGACCTCTTCCAGTTCGGCGGTGACCCCCAGCTCTACAGCTTCGAGGCGTTGTGATGCGCATCGCCATCCGGTACCTGACCCGATACACCTACGACGATCACGTCAGTGAGTCCCACAATGCGCTCCGGGCATGCCCCATGGACAACGCCTCTCAGCACCTGCTGCGGTACCAGGTGCGGGTGGATCCCGAGGCGCGGCTCGTCTCTTACACCGACTACTGGGGGACGCGCGTCGACTGCTTCGGCATTGCCGCCCGCCATACCCGCCTCACGGTGATCGCCGACGCCGAGGTCGACACGTCGCCGCCGGAATTGCCGTCGGGCGGGGGTCCCTGGCCGCAGGCGGTGTCGCCGGCAGACGATCTCCACGAGTACCTCGCCCCGTCCCCCCACGTCGAGTGGGACGCTCGGATCACGGACT
The DNA here is from genome assembly GCA_041581135.1 of Acidimicrobiia bacterium. Classification (GTDB taxonomy): domain Bacteria; phylum Actinomycetota; class Acidimicrobiia; order Spongiisociales; family UBA5794; genus JBFGCM01. The sequence goes on along the minus strand of JBFGCM010000020.1, from coordinate 32,497 downwards.
TCGGGCGGACAGCCGTCAAGGGCGCCGGCGACCTCGTCACCGCGGTCACGTCGGTGCAGGCCGCCGTCGGTGACTTCATGACGTACGAGTCGGGAGCGACCGAGGTCGGGACGAGTGTCGCCGAGATCTTCGGGCACAGATCGGGCGTGTGTCAGGACTACTCGCACCTCGCCATCGCGATCTATCGGTCGCTTGGCATCCCCGCTCGGTACGTGAGTGGCTATCTGTATGCGATCGACTCGGCCTCAGGGCTTCAACCCGAGGATGAGGGCGAGATCGAGGTGCTCACCCACGCCTGGGTCGAGGTGGCGGTTCCGGGCTACGGGTGGTGGGGGCTCGACCCGACCAACCAGCTCATCGCGGGCGAGCGGCACGTCAAGATCGGCCATGGTCGGGACTACGAGGACGTCACCCCGCTGCGTGGCGTATACCACGGCGTGGCAGAGTCCAAGGGTCTCGAGGTCGCCGTCTCCATGAGCCGAACGCCCATGGAGCGGTACCACGTCACCCCCCGGCCGGCGCTGGAGCGCCGCCGCGAGCAGGGTCAGCACCAGCAGCAGTGAGGACCCGGTGGGAGGCGTTCCCGGGTCGTCAGGCCTGCGCCAATCGTTCGGCGAGCGTTCGCAGCATTGCGGCCGCGATCTGGGGACGTTCCTCGAGGATCGCTTCGAGCATGCGGCGATCCATCACCAGGCCGTGCATGCCGTCGGGACCGGCCGTCACGGTGACCGATCGGGGTTGACGTCGCAGCAGTGCGAGTTCGCCGATGAACTCGCCGGGCCCACGGACGATCACCTTGTCGTCGGCTCCAACGCTCAAGGCGACCTCTCCGCTGACGATCATGGTGAGGTCGTCGTCCAGGTCGCCTCGCCGAAACACCACCTCACCCGGCGCGTAACGTCGCTCGACGATAGATTCGACGATGCGCTCCACATCGGCGACGTCGAGCTTGGCAAACATCGGAACCTGCTGTAGCGCCAGCGCCCGTGCAGTTGTGGCAAGGGTATCGACGACCTCCATACCGACATTCTGCCAAGCCCATCGGGGAGCGTCAGGGGGGACGGTGCCGAACGCGCCAGGAGGGAGACTGCTGTGGCAGAACGACCGGGCACGGCCGGGGCTCTGTGGAGAGCTCTGAGCGTCCACGGGGGCGAGCAGCGATTGGTCATGCTCACCGGCGCCCTGTTCTTCTTGAGCTTCGCCGGTGCCAGCATCGGGCTCAACGTGGCCGACGCGTTGTTCTTCGTGCGGTTCGGCGTGGAGTCGCTTCCGTGGATGATTCTCATCTCCGGCGGTACCGTCATGGTCGCCACCATCGCCTACGCCGCCGGCCTCGCCGCGTTGGGCCCGCGTCTGTGGTCGTGGGTGCTCCTCGTCGGCTTCGGGGCGTGGGTACTGCTCGAGCGCGTCAGCGTCGGTCTGGAGCTGCCCGGCATCTACCCGGTGGTGTGGCAGTGGGGCCAGATCATCATCTACGTCAGCATCACGCTGCTCTGGGACGTGGCGGGAGAGCTGTGTGACGCCCGGCAGGCCAAGCGCCTGTTCCCGCTGTTCGCGTCCGCCGGTATCGCCGGTGCGGTCACGGGAAACGCCCTGACCGGACCGCTGGCGTCGTTGCTTGGTACTGAGAACCTCCTGGTGGTGCAGGCGCTGGCCTCGGTGGCCGCCGGTGCCATGGGGTGGCTGGTGACGCGTCGATTCATGCAGCGGTCCCGGCACGAGCCGGAACCGATTGTCGACAACCTGCGTGCCGGTTATCGCATCACGGTGAGAACACCCCTGTTCAGATTGCTGGCCGGAGTGGCGGCGGCCATGTCGGTGCTCTTCTTCATGGTGTTCATGCCGTTCAGCGAGGTGGTGGCCGATTCGTTCGATTCCGAGGCGGCGCTCGCCGGCTTCCTCGGGACGTTCTCCTCGCTGGCCACGGCGGCGACGTTCGTGGTCTCGCTGCTCGTGGCCAACCGCCTGTTCGCGAGGATTGGAGTCATCGCCGTGTTGGGGATCGTGGCGGTCGTCTACGTCGCCGGCTTCGCAGCGTGGATCGTCTCGTTCGGGCTGGTCACGGCGACGCTATTCCGGGGCGCACAGTGGGTGGCCATCAACGCCCTGGGAGGCACGGCATTCAGCTCGGTGTTCAACGTGCTCGTGGGGTCGGCACGCAGCCAGGCGAGGGACTTCGTGTCGGCGGTTCCCATGCAGCTCGGCACCGTGCTGGGAGGAGCCCTCCTGCTCCTCGGCAGCGGCGTGTCGGAGACGGTGCGTTTCGTGCTCTCGCTCGGCGTGGCGGCAGTGTTCCTCGCCGTCGTGCTCCGCATGCGCCGCGCCTACGCCGAGGCGCTGGTCGACGCAGTACGTCGCGGTGTCGCCGATGTGTTCACGGCCGGAACCACCGGTATGCAGAAGCCGCACTTCGACGCCGACGCGGTCGCCGCGCTCGCCATGGCGCTCCAGGAAGACGATGCGAAGCGGCGTGCGATCGCAGCAGCGATCCTCGGCACCATCGGCGGACAGGAAGCGGTCGCCGCATTGCGCCCGCTGTCGGGTGATCCGGATGCCTCCGTCCGTATGGCGGGGCTGAACGCGCTCAACGAGCTCGGGTGTCCTCCCGAGGAGCTGGTGCCCTTCTTGGACGACCCGGCGTCCGACGTGCGGCGGAGAGCCATCGAGGTGATCGGCCGCTCCGGAGCGACCGCAATCGACTTCCGTCCCGCGCTCGGCGACGAGGCCCCGCTCGTACGCGCCACGGCCGCGTGCTTTGCCCCGATCGATCCCGCTCGGTCCACGGTGGCGGCATTGATGGTCGGAACCGATGCGGACGCGCTCGCGGCCGGCCTCGTCGCCGTAGCCGACAGGCCGGAGGTGTTCGACGGCGACCTCACGCCGTATGCGGCCCACCGCGATCGGCGGGTCCGCGCCGCCGCCGCCGCCGCATTGCGTCACCGACCGGACGATGCCGCGGTTCTGGCCGTCCTGCTGGATGACCGGTCTCGAACGGTGCGTTGCGCGGCCGGAACCGCGTTGGCCGCTCAACCGGGAAGTGAACAGATGCTCGAGGGGCTGCTGGCCGAGGGGAGCCTCCAGGCGCAGGAGGCGATCATCGAAGGACTCATCGATGCCCGCGCCGGTGATCCCGCTGCGGAGGCGTTGCTCGCCGATTGGGCTCGTGAGCGCCTGGAACGAGTGAAGGTCGTGCACCGGTACCGGGAGATCCTGGCGGCGGACCGGGAGCGGGGCTCGACTACCGGCGAGTATCTGGTCAGGTTGCTGGAGTCGCGCGAGCGTCGTCTCGAGGAGTGGATCTTGACGGCACTCGGGACCGAGGAAACGCGAGGCGTCGTGCCGCTTGTGGTGCGTGGGGCGATCACCGGCGATGCCGACACACGTTCGGAAGCGCTGGAGGCACTCGAGTCCATGGGCGATCGCCGGCAGGTGCGTCCGCTCATCGCCTTTCTCGAAGAGCACGAGCCCGAGGCCACCGGCGACCGGCACCGGACACTGCGGGAATTGACGCACGACCCCAACAACTGGATCCGGGCGGTGGCCGCCCGATGTCTCGCCGAGGAATTGCGCGACGACCTCGCCGATCTGGAGTCCCGCGCCGCTGCCGATGCCGAGGCGATCGTGCGTGAGGCCGTTCCCCGGATGCACATCCAGATGCAGGGCGCCGAGACGCTGTCGCTGTTCGACATGGTGCTGGCCCTGCAGCGAGCGGCCCTGTTCTCGGAGCTCGATCCCGAAGACCTGGCGTCGCTCGCCGAGATCTGCCACCAGCGGCGCTTCGCTCCCGGCGACGTGGTGTACGAACAGGGTGCGCCCGGGGACGAGATGATCGTCGTGGTGACCGGGAGTGCCGTGATCGTGGCGGACGACGGAGGCTCCATCGCCACCAGCGGGCAGGGCGAGCCGGTAGGGGAGCTCTCCTTGCTTCGTCGCCAACCCCGCATGGCTCGGGTCGTTGCCGGGGAAGAGGGGCTGGTGGCGATCGCCATCGAAGGCCAGGCCTTCATGATGCTCGTCGAGGAACACCCCCGCATCGCCATGGCGCTCATGAGCACACTGGCCGATCGTATTGCCGCCGCGGTGGACGATTACGGCGTGGAGCCCATGGCAGCCGTGGCCACCTGACATGCTCCATGTGGGGTCGCCCCTGTAGCCTCCGCTGAGCGACGGAAGGGCGGACAGCGTGCAGACCAGCAGCGACAGGATGCTCACCACCCATGTCGGCAGCCTGCCCCGCAGCAAGGGGGTCACCGACGGCGTGTTCGGCATCGAGTCCGGTGAGCCGGTGGACATCGAACAACACGAGGAGCTGGTTGCGGCCGAGGTGGGACGGGTGGTGGCACGACAGGTCGAAGCAGGCATCGACGTGGTCAGCGACGGCGAGATGAGCAAGATCAGCTACGCCACCTACATCCGTCACCGCCTCACCGGCTTCTCCGGCGACAGTCCCCGACGGGCACCACAGGATCTCGAGGCCTTTCCTTCGTTCATGGAACGGCTGGCCACCTCGGGCGGAACTCCGCAGTACTCCCGACCCAAGTGTGTCGGCCCGATCGAGGTCAAGACGATGGAGCCGCTCCACACTGACCTGGTGAACCTGCGGGTCGCGGTCGACCAGAGTGAGCCGGTGGAGGCGTTCATGAACGCGGCGTCCCCCGGTGTGATCGCACTCTTCCAGCCCAACGAGTACTACCCCGACCACGAGGCGTATCTCTTCGCACTCGCCGAAGCCATGCGGGCGGAGTACGAGGGGATCGTGGCGGCCGGCTTCATCCTGCAGATCGACTCTCCCGACATCGGCCTGGGACGCCACATGATGTTCAAGGACAAGGCAGACGACGAGTACGAGAAGCTGGCGCGCCTCCACATCGACGCGCTCAACCATGCCGTCGCGAACATCCCTCCCGAGAAGATGCGATTCCACGTGTGCTGGGGCAACTACGAGGGTCCGCACATCTTCGACGTCGGCATGGACGTCGTGCTCCCGATCGCGCTGGAGGCGCGGCCCCAGGCCTTGCTCTTCGAGTCCTCCAATCCTCGCCACGCCCACGAGTGGGAGGTGTTCGCGGCCACCGACATTCCCGAGGACAAGATCCTCGTGCCGGGGGTCATCGACTCCACCACGAACTTCGTCGAGCATCCCCGCCTGATCTCCCAGCGGCTGCGTCGCTTCGCCGACATCGTCGGCAGAGAACGGGTGATCGCCGGCACGGACTGTGGGTTCTCGACCTTCGCCGGCTTCGGTGCCGTCGACCCCGACATCACCTACGCCAAGCTCGCCGCGCTCGCGCAGGGCGCGGCGTTGGCCTCCGAGGAGCTCTGGTAGGAGCGGGTCGGTGGGCTGGGATCCGGATCGGTACCTGCGGTTCGCCGACCATCGGCTCCGTCCCGGGCTGGAGCTGATCGCCCGCATACCCGACGTCGCCGCCCGCACCATCGTCGATCTCGGGTGCGGCACCGGTCATCTCACTGCCGTGCTGGGGGAGCGCTGGCCAGGAGCAGCGATCACCGGGCTGGATGCCTCCGATGCCATGATCGAGCGTGCCCAGCAGGACTACCCGCAGGGCAACTGGGTGGTGGGTGACATCGAGGTGTGGGAGCCGGCAGCGCCCTGTGACCTGATCTACTCCAACGCCGCCCTCCACTGGCTCGATGATCACGCCCGGTTGTTCCGTCGGCTGCGGTCATACCTGGCGCCGGGCGGGGTGGTGGCGGTACAGATGCCGGACAACTGGGCCGAGCCAACGCATCGAGTTCCCGCCGACCTCCTGGACGAAGAGGGGTGGCCCGACGCTGCCCGCACCGCCCTGATGCGAGACCGGCTGGGGAGGCCGGCCGACTACGCCTCCTGGGTGGCCCCTGCTGAGATCGACATCTGGCGCACCACCTATCACCAGCGTTTGGAGGGCGAGGACCCGGTCTGGGTGTGGGTCACCGGCTCGCTCCTGCGGCCGGTGCTCGACGTACTCGAGGAGCCCGACCGAACGCGGTTCGCTGACGAGTGCCGGCGACGCTATCGGGCAGCGTACCCACCGGGGCCCGACGGTTCCACCCTGCTCCCGTTCAGCCGGCTGTTCATCATCGCCACGGCTCGCTGAATCATTCCTCCAACATGCGCGGGTCTGCCGGTACATCGATGGCGTGCTCTTGCAGCACGGCGAGCGGAACCAGCTCCAGAGCCGCCTCGTGGGTGGCGGCGAGCACGACCGGCGCTGCCACTCCGTCGTAGTGGGCGCGCAGCCAGTTCATCGCGGTGACGCACCAGCGATCTCCGGGGGAGAGGCCGGGGAAGCGGTACTCGGGAAAGGGCGTGGTGAGGTCGTTCCCGATAGCCTTCTGGTGGTCCAGGAATTCCTGCGTCATCACAGCGCACACCGTGTGGCTGCCCACGTCCTGGGGGCCGGTGTGGCAGTCGCCGTCGCGATAGAACCCCGTCATCGGATCCACGCCACAGGTTTCCAGAGATCCACCGAGTACGTTGTGAGCGGTCATGGGGGCGAGTATGCCCGCTCAGAGGTTGCCCCGCGCCGCCTGGTCGCGCTCGATGGCCTCGAACAGCGCCTGGAAGTTGCCGACGCCGAACCCCTTGGAGCCGTGACGCTCGATGATCTCGTAGAACACCGTGGGGCGGTCCTGGACCGACTTGGTGAAGATCTGGAGCAGGTAGCCCTCGTCGTCCTGATCCACCAGGATGCCGAGCTCTGCCAGCTGGTCGAGGTCGGCGTCGATGGTGGACCAGTCCAGCCGGTCCCGCAACTCGTCGTAGTACGTGGCGGGCGTGGTGAGGAAGCGCACCCCGTTGGTGCGCATGGCCTGCACCGTCGCCACGATGTCCTCGGTGGCGAGCGCCATGTGCTGGACCCCGGGGGACCGATAGAAGTCCAGATATTCTTCGATCTGACTCTTCTTGCGCCCCTGAGCCGGTTCGTTGATCGGTAGCTTGATGCGCCCGTCGCCGTCCCAGAGCACCTTCGACATGAGGGCGGTGTACTCGGTGGCGATCTGCTCGTCGTTGAAGTGGTGCAGTTGCGAGAACCCCATGATGTCGGCGTAGTACGCAGCCCACTCGTTCATCTTGCCGAGCTCGACGTTGCAGACAACGTGGTCGATGTACTGGAGCCCGGTGGACTCCGCCGCCGGCCAGTGCTTGGTCGGCTCGTAGCCCGGGGCATAGACCCCGGAGTAGTTGGAGCGGTCGACGAAGGTGTGGATCGTGTCGCCGTACGCCTCGATGGCGGCGACCACGAGCTTGCCGTGCTCGTCCTCGAGCACCTCCGGCGCCCTATGGGGCCGGGCGCCACGTTCGAGCGCGACGCGGAAGGCATCCTCGGCGTCGGGCACGGCGAAGGCCACGTCCTTGACGCCGTCACCGTGAAGCGCCTGGTGCTGCACGATCTCCGACTCGGGACCGAGTCCGGCGGTCATCACGAACCGGAGGCCGTTCTGCTCCAGGACATAGGAGCAGCGGTCGCGAACACCGTGTTCGGGTCCGGCGTAGCCGACCACGTCGAAGCCGAATGCCGTGCGGTAGTAGTGGGCGGCCTGGCGGGCGTTGCCCACGTAGAACTCGATGGCGTCGTACCCCTGGATGGGCATCAGGTCGGTCATCACGAACTCCTGCATCGTCGCATTCGGCTGTGCTCTTTGTACTCCAGACCGCAGAGTTGTGCAACGCAATCGTGCGCGACCGTACAATCTGTATAGTCTGTCCCGAAAGGAGGGGCATTGGCTACTCAGAATGCCCACCGCATCGACGGTCTGGATCGTCGGCTCATCGAGCTGCTGGCCGCCGAGCCCCGTCTCGCCGTGCTCGAGATGGCGCGCCGGCTCGGCGTGGCACGGGCGACCGTGCAATCGCGACTCGACAAGCTCGGCGCCTCCGGCGTCATCACTGGGTTCGGTCCCGACCTGGACCCGCACGCGCTGGGCTACATGGTGACCGCGTTCTGCACGATCGAAGTGGTGCAGGGTCGGATCGCTGAGGTGGTGGCACCGCTCGAGGAGATCCCGGAGGTCATGGAGGCCCATGCGATCGCCGGTCAAGGCGACTTGTTCTTGCGGGTGGCGGCGCAATCCAACGATCACCTGATGGAGGTGCTGGAACGCATCCTGCAGCTTCCGCAAGTGGACCGCACCTCGACGGCGATCAGCCTGTCGAACCCGATCCGGTTCCGGACCCTGCCGCTCGTTGGCCAGGCGGAGACCTAGGCGGAAACGAGGACCGTGTCCTCCTCCGGTGCGGCGACTCGCTCCTCGCTCCAGAGGTAGCGGAACAGGAACGCCACGGCGGCCGCGGCGGTGAGGTGCCAGAGAGCGTGGCCCTGCAGCAGGCTGTCCGGACGGCACAGCAGGCCATCGTCGCGGGACAGCGCCCAGACCACGTTGCCGGTTGCGTACGTGCCGATACCTGCCCAGAACCAACGCTCATCTCGAGGCGCGATGCGGCGGGCGACCAACCGGTTCACCCCCAGGGTCGCCACGAGCAGCGCGCCGAACACGTACTTGCCGGATCCGTTGTTGATCGGCCACAGCAGCACGGCGAGACCCACGTTGAGCCAGGCGAACGTGCGCAGGAACCACGCCACGTCGCGCCGCCACAGCGTCATCAGCTCGTAGAGCAGGAAGAACGTGATGAACATGTGCAGCGCGACCAAGTCGGCCCACCCGCCCCACTCGGTCATGGCTCCGTGGAACAGCATCGAGCCGATTCCCAGGGACAACGCGATACCTGCGTAGAGCAGGGTCAGCGCCGGTACCGCAAGCGGGTTCTCCGGCCGGCGCCGCCTCGAGAATCCGAGCACCCACAGACCGGCGGCGAAGAAGGCGACGTTCGAGAGGGTGTTGACGGGTTGCGCGATCAAGCCACCGGTGAAGGCTTCGCAGTAGCAGTCGCCCGCTGCGATGCATCCCGAGGGCTCGCCAGGCCATCCCCCTGATCCCACCACCACCGCCATACCAAGTACGGCTGCGGTCAGCGCTCCGGCGACTACCAGGTCGTTTCGCCGTCCCATCTGGCGAGCACGGTAGCCGCGCCTACTCGTCCTCGCATTCCCATTGCGCGGCACTGGTCGTAGAATCCGGGCTTCTCGAGGGTAGAAACTCAACTGCACCATGACCCGAACCGCACCTCCACCAACGCTGCCGCGCCCACCGACCCGACCGCGCCGATCGCGCCGCGGCCGGCGATTGGTGATCGCGCTCACCGGGCTCGTTGCGCTCGGCTTGATCTGGGTGATCGGTTCCGCGCTGATCTTCTCGAGCCAGCTGGAGCGAATCCCGGGCCTCACCAACCTGGACCCGACGGGAAGCGGACCCGTCAACTATCTGCTGGTCGGCAGCGACAGCCGCGAGAACCTCGATCCGGAGTTGGGCGATCGCTTCACGGCGTCCGGTGGGCAGCGCGCCGATGTGATCATGCTCGTCCACACGGTGCCGGGAACCAACACCGTGCAGATGCTGAGCCTGCCGCGCGATCTGAAGGTCGAGATACCGGGTCACGGCACCGACCGCATCAACGCCGCCTACGCGTTCGGCGGCCCGGAGTTGCTCGTCGCCACGATACGGCAGGCCACCGGCTTGCCGGTCCACCACTACGTCGAGATCGGCTTCTCGCAGTTCGCCGACGTGGTGGACGCCCTGGGCGGGGCCTCGGTCTCCTTCGAGTACGAGGCCAGGGACAACCAGTCGGGTCTGTCGGTGGCCGCCGGCACCGACGTGCTCGATGGGCCGGCGGCCGTGGCATACGTACGGTCGCGCACCTACGAGGAGTATCGCGACGGTTCGTGGGTCGGCGTCGATCAGAACGACATCGGTCGCACGCGGCGCCAGCAACAGGTGCTCACCGATCTGATGCATCGAGCCACCTCGCCTGGTGTCATCTTCAAGCTGCCGTGGCTGGCGCGCTCGCTGGGTGAGGCGGCTACCGCAGACCCGGGCGTGTCGGTGTCCGACCTGGCTCGACTCGGCCTGGCGTTGGCCCGAGCCGGGGAGGTCGAGGCGGCGACCCTGCCGGTGCGCGGGTCCACCGAGGGCGGGGTTGCCTACGTCGTTCGGGTCGATCCCGAGGCGGCTCAGCTCCTGGCCGCGTTCGCTGCAGGGGATCCGCTCCCGGTGCCGGCGGCACCCTGATCTGCCGTAGGCTGTGCCGGTGGAATCGGCCTCGGAACAGCCCCAGCGACCGGACCTTCGTATCGGAGCGACAGACCGCGACGACATCTACCGTCGCCTGGAACAGGCGATGGTGAGCGGCCACCTCTCCATGGATGAGATGGAGGAACGCATGCGCGCCGTCAACCGGGCGAGGACTCGGCGAGATCTGGCACCGCTCACCTCCGACCTGCCGGATGTTCCGCGGCCGGTGACCACGCCGGCGGGCTCGAAGTGGAACGTGAGCCTGCTCGGAGATGTGCGTCGGGGCGGATGGATCACGGTCGGCGGGCACATGCGCGGGGCCACCCTCATCGGCGACGTGGTGCTCGACCTGTCGTCGGCCGACATACCGCCCGAGGGCGTCGAGGTCACCGGCATCGCACTCATCGGAAGCGTGCGTGTGATCGTGCCCGATGGCGCCCGAGTGGTGGTTGACGTGGTCAAGCTGCTCGGGGATCGGGTCGAACGGATCAGTCCGCCTACCGCCGGCGGGCCCTTGATTCGGGTCACCGGCTTTGTGGCCATCGGCGACGTCGGGGTGTACAGCCTGTCGCAGCTTCCCGCGAACAGCCTGGCTGCGTGGTGGCGGTCCATCCGAGGCGGGCAGTAGGCGGAGGGCACTTCGGGGATGGCGCGTCGCAACATCTACATGACCGATGAGCTCCAGGCCATCTACGACCAGACGGTCGAGTTCGTGGCCAAGGAGGTGCATCCGGTCGGCGCCGAGTGGGAAGGCGCCGGCAAGGTGCCCCGCGAGGTGCTGCAACGCATGGGAGCACTGGGCATGTTCGGGCTGCGGGTGCCCGAAGCGCAAGGCGGGTTGGGTCTCGGACCCTTGGCCTCGGCGGTGTTCTCCGAGGCCCTCGGTTCGTCGACGTTTGGCGGGTTCGATGCCACCGTCCTGGTGCACACCGACATGGCGACGCCGCATCTCGTCCACTCGGGTACCGATGAGCAAGTGGCGAGGTTCATGCCGGGGATCCTCTCGGGGGACACGATCACCGCCATCGCGGTGTCCGAGCCCGACGCCGGCTCCGATGTGGCAGGGCTTCGCACGCGTGCCGAGCGCGACGGTGACGGGTGGCGCATCAACGGCACCAAGATGTTCATCACCAACGCCGTCCACGGCGACCTCGTCGTGTTGGCGGCACGGACGGATCCCGACGACCGATACGGCATCTCGATGTTCCTCGTCGAGCGAGATCGAGACGGCTTGGAGGTAGCCACCAAGCTCGACAAGCACGGCTGGCGTTGCTCTGACACCGCCGAGCTCGTGTTGCAGGATGTGTGGGTGCCGGCCGAGAACCTGCTCGGCGTCGAGCACCGCGGCTTCTACGAGGTCATGAAGAACTTCCAGAACGAGCGGTTGGTGCTCACGGGCATGGGCATTGGTGCAGTGCAAGCGGCTATCGATCTCACTCTGGGCCATACCCAGAGCCGTCGCGCCTTCGATGCCACCCTCTACGACCTGGGGACGATTCGGCAGCGCTTGGCGATGGGGCAGGCCAAGCTCGAGGCGGTACGGGCCTCGCTGTATCACGCCGCGTGGCTGATGGAGCAGGGCATCGACGCCACCAAGGAGATCTCGGGGGTGAAGGCCGTCGGCGCCGAAGCGTTCAACCAGGTCGTCTACGACTGCGTGCAATTCCACGGCGGCACCGGATACATGACCGGCACCACGGTGGAGCGGATCGCCCGCGACGTTCGGGTGCTGTCCATCGGAGGTGGGGCCACCGAGGTGCTGCTCGAAGAGGTGGCGAAGCGCTCGTACCAGTAGCTCAGACCCGTTCGAGGGTCGTCGTGGCCGTCTCCCGCTTGGTGAGTATGCGGTAGGCGATGAGGAATGGGTACGTGCCGAGCGCCGGGGCGATCAACCAGAGCGGTCGGCTGAGCCACCAGGCTGCGGTGGGCTCCGCCGGCGGCAGGTGGTCGAAGGCGAGGAACAGCGCGGTGACGGCGAATGCCATGCCGGTGGTGTGGAACAGGTACAGGGGGAGCGAGTTCTCGTTGACCCAGCGGAACAGTCGCTGCCACCGGTCGTTGGTCTCGAGCTGCGTGAGGACCCAATCACGCAGCACCAGCACGAGCCCCACCTGGAGCATGATGAGCGCCACGATGGCGAGGGTCGGGGGTCCCATGTTGGAGAACCGTTCGCCGGGTACGCCCACCACCGACCGCGGGTAGAAACCCATGTTGGTGAGCGCGATGAGGGCGAACAGGCCGGCCCAGGTGAACATCCAGGCGACCCGTTTCGGGGCGGCGGCGAGGCGATCGTAGAAGAAGCCGAGCTGATGGGCGAGGCCCCAGATGACGAGGAAGTTCAACCACGCCGCCCAGCCCTGGCCGTGGGAGAACCGCAGCACGTCGAGCACGGCGGCGAGGCCGACGAGCCACACGACCACCAGCTCGCCCCAGCGCCAGTGGGCGCGAATGGCCAGCGGAGCGATGGCGACGAGGACCAGGTAGACGACCAGGAACCACAGCGGCGACAGGATGAGGATGACCGCCGGCCAGGTCCATTCTGCGTCGAGGGTCTGCTGGAGCACGAAGCCGACACCTATCCACACCGCCACCAGGCCGAGGGCGGGCACCAGCAGCCGTCGTATCCGCCGCGCCAGGAAACGGCGGGAGGTCCCTGGCACGTAGTCGTCGAAGGCCAACCGATGGGCGTAGCCGCCGACGAAGAAGAACACCGGCATCACCTGCAGAACCCAGGTGATGGCCCACATGCCACGGGTGAACCCGATGGGATTGGACGGAGACACCGTCTCGGGGGTGATTGTGAGGATCGTGAACACCCAGTGCCAGATGACGACGATCACCAGCGAGAAGGCGCGCAGGAAGTCGACGTAGGCGTCCCGCGGTCTGCGTACCGTGTCGGTCATGCGGCCCTACCTCCGGCCGGCATTGTCGCAGGTGTGTGCAGCGCCGGCGGGTCACTCCACAGCTTCGATGCGGAGCCGGTACATGCCGGATTCCGTGTCGTAACGGTGACGGACCTCGAGCCGATACGGTCCCGGTTCGAGCCTCGTGGTGAGGTCGGCGTTGCGGCCCGGTCGATTGCCCGCATCTGAGGCGAGCTCGTTGCGTTGGTCGTCGAGCACCGCCAGCCGGGTGGGCGTGTCACCCGAGGTGTAGAAGCGATATCGCCCGGCTGTGGCGATCCCGACCTCGTACTCCTTCGCTTCGCCGGGGCTCACGAGGTCCCGGCGATCGGCTCCGGGTTGGAGGACGTCACGGTCTCGTGCGGTTTGGGGATAGATGGTGGCGATGAAGGCCTTGTCGGTGGCGGACAGCACGCGGTTCTCGTCGACGTGGAAGCCGTCGAGGGTATGGGCCGCCTTGATCGGGTACACCATGATCGAGTCCGGATCGAAGGCCGAGCCGTTGGCCTCCTCGTGGTCGTAGCGGCGGAACACGTTGCGATCCACCTCGCGGGGTGTCCACTGGTTCGGCGGCGCCGCGTAGATGGCGTAGACCTTGGCCCGGTTCCATCGGATGGGACTGGCGGGCTGGGAGTGCTCATGGAGCGCCCCGATGGCGTGTCCGAACTCGTGCAGGATCTTGCCTCGCCCCACCTCTTCGGGCGGAGGCCGTCGCTCGAGTCCTCCCAGGTTCATGGTGGGGGTTCCCGGCTCCGCCTTCCGCGCGTCGGTGCCCACTCGCGACCAATAGCCGCTCTGGGTGAACGTGATGCGGATGTCGCCCCGGGTGTGATTGGGGAACACGAACTCGAGGTTGGCGTGGACGCTCCACTCCACGGCGGTCTCCCGCACGAGTGCCTTCAGCGACTCGGCGCCATCGAGGAACACGACGGACAACGTGCTGCCATTGGTCCAGGTGCGGCCGACCTGAACCGCCAGTCGCTGCCGGTTGTCGCCGGTCGGGGCGAGCGCCTGGGCGAGGTCCGGGGACAGCACGTCGATGCAGGCGCCGGCGACGAGATCGTCGAGGTGATCGGTCGAGGTCACTCGTCGTCGGTGGCGATGCCCGCCAGGAGTGCCTCCAACAGTCCCCGATGCTCCTCGAAGGCCGGGAGGTTGGCCTCCAAAGCATCGTCCAACAACGGCATCACGGAGTCGGAAACGCTCAGGTCCGAGCCGAACTGCTCCAGGTCGGAACGGGCGATGGTCAAGAGACCGTTGCGACGCAGCGGATCGATGTGGCCGAGCGCGCTCAGCTCGATCCCGGTTTCGTACTCCCGGATCGCTCGATCGTCCTTGCCGTCGAGAGCGAGCGCCAGCCCGAGGTCGAACTGCTCGCCGATCAGATCGTCGTCCACGGCCACGGCGTCGCGGAGGATGGACACGGCGTCACCGGGCGAGCCATCGACGATGGCGGCCCATCCGCCGGCACTCAACGCGTCGGTGTTGGAGAACTCGGTCCATGCCTTCTCGATGACGGGACTGAGCAGGTCGTGCGGGGTGCGTCCCTGGTCGTCGTGGTCGCGATCCATCCAGAGCAGCATCGTTGCCACGCCGATCGCTGCCCAGTCGCTGGTCGGGTCGAGGTCGAGGGATCGGGCGTAGTGCTCCAATGCCTCCTCGGCGCGATCTTCGCCGGCATGCTCGTGCACCGTGCCGAGGAGCTGGTGGGCGTGGGCGTTGGTGCTGTCCACGTCCACCGCCCGCCGGATCAGCGGCTCGGATTGCTCGATCAGACCGCAGGCGAGGAGGAGGATCGCGGCGTTGGTGAGGAACCACGGATCGTCCGGTCGCTCTGAAGCCTTCCCGAGCGCCTTGGCTGCCGCTAGATAGTCCTTCGACAGCAGGTAGATCCGACCGAGATCCACATGCAGTGTGCTCCAGACCGCTTCGTTGGAATCCTTGTCCAGCTCGCCTTCGAGGATCTGCGTCGCCAGCTCGATCTCCTCTTGACCGGCCAAGGCGAACGCCTTGCCCCGGAACGTGTCGACGGTGGCGTCGGAGCGGGCGAGGGCTCGGTCGAAGATCCTGATCGCCAGCCCCGGCCTCGAGTCGAGATACTCGAAACCGAGATCGTTGAGGGTGGCCGTGTCCAGCAGGGCCAGCGAGGCGTCGATGTCGGCTTCGCCGTCGGCGTCGTGGCCCAGCCGTAGCTTGAGCTTGCCCCGCTCGCTGAAGGCCCATCCGTACTGGGGATCGAGTTCGATTGCCCGGTCGAGGTCGTCGATGGCGAGGCCGGGATTGCCCATGTCGCGGTGAGCGGAGGCGCGCGCGGCAAACCCCCACGCATACTCGGGGTTGAGCTCCACGCCGCGATCCAGGTGCTCCAGCGCTGCTTCGAACTCACCCTTGAGGCGGAGTTGCTCGCCGTACTCGGCGTGGACCCACTCGGCGGCGTCGTCGAAGGCCACCGCCTCTTGGTAGGCGGCGAGGGCATGCTCGATCTCACCCTGGGCGAGCAGGGTCCTCGCCTTCGTGCCGAGGGTCCATGCGTCCGGGTCGAGCGACAGCGCTCGATCGAGGTAGCGAAGGGCCTCTTCGTACTCGCCCGCCAACCGAGCCTGATTGCCCAACTCGGAGTAGCCGATCGACATGCGGATGGGATCGTCGAGTGTGTCGATCTCGGCGACGATCTCCTCTGCGATCTCCGGGATGGGACCGACCTGGATGCGAGCACGAATGCGACCCAGCCGCGCGCTGACGTCGTCGGGGTACGTGGCCAGGAAGGTGTCGTAATGCTCGAGCGCCGACTCGGATTCGCCGCTCGTCAGGTAGGCGTCGCCGAGGTCGCGATGCGCCCAAGGGACGTCTGCGTCCGGGCGCGACAGTGCCTGGAGGATGTCTTCGACCCCGGCATCTCGTTGGCCGAGCCCGATGCGGATCTGGCCGCGGGTGGCCAGCGCCCAGCTACTCGGGTTCCACGGATCGAGCGCTCGTTCGATGGCGGCCAGTGCCTCCTCGAACCTGCCCGCCAGACGGAGCGCCTCTGCATACCCGTCGTAGGCGCCGAAGCCTGCCGGATCCAGCTCCATGGCTCGCTCGAACGATGCGACCGCCTCCTCGGGGTGCATGTTCGCCAGCAATCGACCACGCATCTCCCAGGTGAGAGGATCGGCGCCGTCTAGCTCGATGGAGCGTTCGAGCGGTTCCACGGCACCCGCCAGGTCGCCGAGGCCGGCGAGGCTGGTCGCCAGCGAGCGGTAGATCCATGCTTCGTCGCCGACCTTCGCCAGGTAGGCGCCGTACTCGTCTATTGCCTCGGTGAAATCGCCCCTTCCGCGTAGTGCTTCGCCAAGATCGGCGTGGGCCCAGACCAGAGACGGGTTCAGCGAGAGGGCGCGTCGCAAGTGAGAGACCGCATCGTCGAACTCGCCGAGCATCCGCAACGACGTGCCCAGCACCGCGTAGGCGTACGCCTGCTCTGGTGACTCGCTGTCGAGGAGCGAGATGGCTCGGATCGCCGACACCCTGGCCACCTTGAACTCACCCTGTGCGTTCAGCACGCTCGCCTTGGTCATCTCCAGCGCGCCTTCGGCAGCGTCGCTGAGGCGGTAGCGAATGTCGCCCGTGGCCATGGCCAGGCCCTGGTCCAGTCGGGCGAGCGCTCCATCGAAGTCGCCTTGCTGAGCGGCGGTTTGTGCCAGCTCACCGATGATCGCGGCGATATCGTCCGGGCTGATGTATGGCTCGTCGTTCGCCAGCTCCAGGGCCCGCTGCAGGGTGGGCTCGGCGTTGGGATCTCCTGCGGCCCGGTACGCCTGGCCGAGCGTCAACCACGTGCCGAAGTCTCGATCGTCGGCGTCGCGGGCAAGTTCCGCCGCACCGACTGCCTCGTCGAACCTGCCGAGTGCGACGAGCGCCTGGGCGCGCACGGTCTCCGCGTAGGTGAAATCGGGTTCCAGGGTCAGCGCCCGGTCGGCCAGATCGAGCGCCTCGGCAGGATCTCGCCCCAGCACCAGCTCCGCAGCCCGCACGAGGGATTCGGCAGCTGAACCGGTGTTCTCGCTCTCCAGTTCGGCGAGTGCACGCCTGGCGTCAACGTCGCGCGGGGCTCGCGCCAAGGCGTCTTCCAGTTGCTGCTGGGCGCCTGCCCGATCTCCGAGCGCCGCCAGGCTGAGTCCCAGATGGCGATAGACCTCCGGGGTGGCGTTTCCGGTGGCGGCGACCGGTTCCAAGAGACGGCGGGCTTCGTCATGGCGCTCCATGATCGACATTGCTACGCCGTAGTCCCCGCGCTGGAGGTTCGTGAGTTCGTCACGATCCACGGCAGCGAATCGCTCCAGCGCCCTTTCGGCTTCGCCGAGGGCGTCTTCGCGCTGACCCGTGCTCCACAGAATCACGGCGGACAGGCTGAATGCCTGTGCGTACGCGGCGACGAGGTCGGGCGACGACGGCGCTGTCGGATCCAACTGGCCTGCGCTCAGCGCCGGACGCAGTTCGTCGAAGGCGGCTCGGAAGTCCCGCAGCCGGTAGAAGCGGCGGGCGGCGTGCAGCGCCGCATCGATCAGCTCGGGGTCGCGCCCGACGCGGGCGGATGAGCGAAACCGGCTGGCTCCATGTCCCCGCGACGTCATCGCTTCCTCCTCACTTGACCCCGCCGGCGCGCGTCGACGGCTTCGGGTCCCGCGGTGCCGGCGCCTTCGATGCCTTGTCGAGCTGACCGCGCGGCGCCGTTCGAGTCGTGGGCTCCCGGAGTGTTGCGTCGTCGGGTGCGGCGATCGCTTCGGCCAGTCCGCCCATGCCGCGGAGCGTGGGCTCCGTCGATGCACGATCTTCCCCCGTCATCTTCTGCCACAGCTGCCAGGCATTGCGCTGAATCGTCTCCGTTCTTGCTGGTTCGAACAACCGTGCCACCCACGAGGCATTGAGGAGGTGGCGCAGGTTGTCGAAGGTCGCGCTGCGCCGGGTTTCCACGTACTCCTCTTCGTCCAGCATGTCTCCGGGTTCGGCGGGCTGATGTACCGAGATCGAGGCGAGGTCGTTCTCGCTCAGCGCCCGCCGCCAATCGAGGACACGGCCGTACATCTCTGCGGTGTAGGCGAAGTCGGTCTCGCGGTTGGACACGAAGTCGAAGAACCGGCGCAACCCCTCCACGAACCGGGCCAGCTGTTCGGCTTCTTCGTCGTTGGCGGGAACCGGTGCCACCGGGTCATCGTCAGGGCCGGCGAGGCTGAGAGCCTCGTCCCACAGCTCGGTGAGCCGCAGCACGCCGTTGGCGTAATCGTTGTCGACATTCGCCAGGTGTTCGAGCATCTCCCGAACGATGGCGGCTCGGATCTGCGCAGACCGCAGACCGGCGTGATCCGCCCTGCGTGCAGGTTGCTCCACACCGATACCGACCGGTTGCGGCCCCGGCCTCGCCGGCGCTTGCAGCGGGTCGAGCCGGAGGAGGATCTCGGCGCAGCCGTACGCCAGACCAAGTGTGTAGGTGGCGAACGCATCGGCGAGGATGGTGCCGTGATCGTGGCGAAGCCATTCGGGGAGCATCGCGATGTCGACGTAGTCGGGCAGGCTGTCGTTGCTGGCGAGGAGCAGACCGAACTGATGGGCCGTGAGTGGGATCGACCAGAACGCCGGATGTGAGAAGTCGTCGCCGAGCGACCAGTCGGTGAAGCCGAGTCGGATGATGTTGGTCTTGTCGACCGAGATGCGTTCTTGGAAGCCCGGGATCGACAACGAGCGCCAGGGGTTCTGATCGACTTCGCGGTCGTATCCGGTCATCAGCTTGTCCACGACGCGGCAGATCCCTGCGTCGCGTCCCGCATCTCTCAGGGCAAGCCCGCCCAGGAACTCGACATACTCGGAGAACAACTCGGGCAGCCGGGCCTCGACGTCGCTCAGGGTCGACCACGCCTGCCGGATGAGGTCTCGTTGCTCGTCGTCGTCCGTGCCGGGCTGCTCGGCAGCTTCGATCTTCCGGTACACCTCTGTGAGCGCGTCGAGGAGTCCGCGAGCTTCGTTGGCGAGAGTTCGCCGCAGCGTTCCCGTGACGTTCTTGGCGATGCGCATGGGGCGGCGGGAGAGCTGGGTGAAGCTCGCCGTCAGGTCCGCCAGCTGCGTTGCCGCCTCGTCGAGGTGGCCCTTTGTCAGCTTGAACTTGTCGAGTGCCGCCTTCTGTTTCTCCAGCGCCGAATCTCCGGACAGCGGAATGTCCTCTACCGTCCGCTTGGCGTGCTTGAGCCCGTCATGACATTCGGCAATCTTGGCCTGCAATGCGTTGCTCGCTTCGCGAAGCTCGGTGAGATGCCTGGTGCGCCCCTTGAGGAACTCGACGACGTGGACGACCTCGTCGAGGTTCGCCTTCAGCGTGTCTGCTCGCATGCGCAGGATGAGCGTGTCCATCAACCCTCCGGCGTCGAGTGGAATGCGGCCTGGCGCGCTCGCTCCAGGGCTTCTGCCTCTAGTTCTAGCCAATTCGAAGAGGGCAGGCGCAGTCGCCGCAACCATGCGGCATTCACGACGTCGGCGATCGACTGGTCGCCGAGACCGGCATCCCAGTGCGCGTCGAGCTGTTGCGCCCGGTCGAACGAGTCGTAGGCCGTCTGTGGCCCGCCATGGCGTCGGATGAGATCGAGCAGGTCGTCCAGGAGTGTTTCGAGCGCCTCCGATGCCGGTTCGGCCTTCTGGCCGGTGGCCCGCAATGCGGCCGTCCACCACTCTGCGAGTCGCTGCCCGATCGATCCGTAGCGGTTCACCGCACTGCCGTGCCGGCCCAGCCGGTCGACTGCCATCGAGAGGAAATGAAACCGGTCTGCCGCGGATGGATGACTGTCACTCGCCTCATGGGGGTACTCGGGGTTCAGCTCATAGGTCGCGAGGCTGAGCGCAACGGCTGGGCCCATCGCGTAGAGGGCGAAGAGGTCACAGAAGAGCTCCTCGGCATGGGGTCGAGCGACCGGCACAGGAGGCTCCGGTCCGTCCAACCGGTCCAAGTAGTGCTTGATGGGCCGAGGCCGGTCTCGACCGTCGATGTCGTTGAGCAGGTCCACCAGGGAGTGGCCGAACTCGTGAGCCACGTTGGGGAGCGACCAGACACTGACCGACGGGAACCTCATACGCACGATCTCGGTGGTCGGAGTCGTGTGGTCTTCGTCGCCGAAAATCGTGAGTCGTGACCAGCGGGTGTCGGTTCGGGCCGCGAGATCGCTGATGAGAACATCGGCGATGCTGGCGATGCCACCGTCGAGCCCGGCGAGCCGCAACAGCACGCCGTGGATCAACTCGTTGGTCTCGTCGATGATCTCCTGCGATGCACGCTTCTGCCGGTTGAGGCTCGTCCACCGGGAGTCGACGGCGGTCTGGTCGAGGAGTGCGATCGCGTCGTCTCTCGCCGACCGGATCCGCTGCCCAAGACGGTCGATCACGCGCTGCCCCAAACCACCAAGAGCGGGATCGTGGATCATCGCGAGGAGCGATTCGAGGTCGCGCGCCAAGCGTCGTGCTTGACTGAGAAACGCCGGATCTGCGTTCATGCCTGCGCTCAAAGACTGCCCTCTGCGCGCATCCTACGCTAGACCGCGGCACATTTCTCGCCCTTGGACCCCCTGCTCCAACGCGCCAGGATGGTCGGCTCATGTCTCGCCGCACCGCCACCCTCACCGGCATCAGAGAAGCGTTGCCGCTCGCGGTGCCGGCGATTCCGTTCGGCCTGGTACTGGGTGTGATCATCGCCGAGACCCCTGAGGTACCGAACCTCATCGGCTGGCTGGGATCGAGCTTCATCTTCGGTGGCGCCGCCCAGCTCACCGTGGTGACGCTCCTCGGCACCGGCACCGCAGTCGCCGCCGCTGTCGGCGGCCTCGTGGTGAATGCGCGGCACTTCATGTACTCCATGGCACTGGCACCGGGTTTCAAGGCGCAGCCCAAGTGGTTCCGGTGGCTGGCTCCCTACGTGCTCATCGATCAGACGTTCGCGCTCGTCATGCTCAACGACAAGCGCCTGGAGGATCCGGTCGGGTTCCGGGCGTACTTCTTGGGGGCCGGGGCGTTCTTCTGGGTGAAGTGGCAGATCACCACCGGCACCGGCATCCTGCTCGGCGCCACCGTTCCCGAGTCGTGGTCGCTGGACTTCGCCGTGCCGATCCTCTTCCTGGGGTTGGTTGTCATCGGCACCACACGGCGCCCGGCAGTGGTGGCGGCACTGGTGGGGTTCGCCGCCACCATGCTGTTCGCCGGGCTGCCCAATCGCAGCGGGCTGCTGGTGGGCGCGCTGGTCGGCGTCATCGGCGGCGTGCTGGTCGATCGGGAGCAGCCCGAGGTGGTGGGAGAGCGGACCGAACCATGACCGCCTTCGTCGTCACGCTCATCGTCGGACTGGGTACCTACCTCACGCGAGCGTCGTTCATCCTCACGCTGGCTGACCGCACGCTGCCCCCTGTGTTGCTGAAGGCGATGCGCAACGTGGGCCCGGCGGTGCTCTCGGCGCTGGTGGCGAGCCTCGTGGTGGGCACGGAGGGCGTCGCCGGGCTGGAGGTGTCTCCCGAGACGGTGGCGCTCGCCGTCGCCGGGATCGTCGCCTGGCGCACCAAGAACGTGGTGATCACCCTCGTGGTGGGCATGGTGGCGATCTGGATCCTGCAGGCGCTGTGGTGAATCGACTGTTGACTACCCATAGTGGCTCCCCATATACTGCCCGTGGTTCCGGAGGGGAGGGGTAGACCACACGAGGCGCAACGATGGATTTCACACCGGGTCAGATCGCCCGCCAGACCTTCCCACTGATGAGCAACGGGTTCGATCCCCAAGCGGTTGGTCGCTATCTGGAATCCCTCGCCGAGCACGTGCACCGGCTCGAGTCCGAACTCGGTCGCGCCAATGCCCTGGTCACCCAGCTGCAAGCCGCCGTCGACACCGCCGCCCGGAAGGATGAGGCACTGACGCTGACGATGGAGACCGCCGCCAAGGAGCGGCGGGAGATCATCGCCGCTGCCCGCCAAGAGGCCGGTCAGATGATCCGAATCGCCAAGACGGAGGCGGCTCGCATCGAAGACACCACCGCGGAGATCAGAGAGTGCGCCGAGACCGAAGCGGCGGAGACACGAGCGGCAGCCGCCGCCGAGGCGCGCAGCATGGTCCAAGAGGCACGCCGTCAGTCTCTGGAGGTCATGACCGAGAGTCGGGCGGCCGCCACCGGCGCCGCCCAGGCTTCGCAACGCGAAGAGCGGGTGCTCCGCTCCCGCATCGAAGAGCTGCGGGCCGCACTGGAGGCAGTCGAGGGACCACTGCGCGCGCTTGCGTCGTCGGCGGTGGCTGACCTGGCGGCGGTCCGGGATCGGTTTCCCGAGGTCGAGGAGTCCCGCCCTGCACCCCGTGCCAGAGAGGGTCTCTCGATGACGGCAGAGGACTTCGACGTGGTGCACCGCCCCCATGAAGAGGTTGCCGTCTCGGTGGGAGCGAACACGCTGACCGTGGCACAACTCGAATACATCGAGCAGACGACCGCCGAGATCGAGTCCGAAGAGCCTGTCCCGGTCGTCGTGGAAGAGGTGCAGCGCGAGGTGCTCGGCGTCCCCGGTCGGGTCGCCACACCTGAAGAGCGCCGCCAGTACCTCGACGCGCTCCGCCAAGTGAACTAGCGGCGGTCAGCGCCTCGCTCGGTCGGTGACCAGGTGGCGTTGGAGCACGTCCCAGATGTGCGGACGGGCAAGCTCCTCGCGCATCGACCGCAACGTCCGGAGGAACGTCGGTATCGCCCTTTCGACGGCGAGCGGGTTGGGTCGCATGGCCGCCAGCACCGATTCGTCGGGACGGAGCACGAGCACCTCGGTGTCGGGCCACTCCTCTCGAATCCGCTCCAGCTCTGCCCGGAGTGCATCCCGACCCACCCGGTCGAAGATCCCCTCGTAGAAAAGAGCTCCGGGGCGGCGGTCTGCAGCAGCCATAGGAGGTACGACGAGCACGAGGTCGAGTGGCTCCGGGCTTCCCAGTACGAGATCGGCAGAGGTGCCCGAAGCGACTCCGCCGTCCAGGTACCACTGCTCGTCGATGGACACGGGCTGGTAGACGAAGGGCACCGCGGCCGAGGCGGCCACTGCGTCCCGCAGCGGCACCGATGGCGCATCTTCAGTGCCGAAGGGCACGCGTTCGCGACGTTCGAGGTGGTAGGCCACGATCACGGTCGGCTGCTCCGGCCATCCCGCAGCCGCTTCCTCGCCGATGGCATCGTCGACCCATTCCGCGATGCCTCCCGTGTGAAAGCGCGCCGGGCTGCCCAGCACGAGGCCCAGGTTGGGTCGGCGCAGTCCCGGGAGCAGACCCCGCCGCACCCAGCGTCGGGCCCCGTTGAGCGAAGACTTGGGGTAGATGCGATTCGACAGCGTGGCGGCGACCTCGTGCCGTTCGTGGGCTTCGCCGATGAGGGTGTCGAGAGTGAGCGCGTTGCCCCTGATCACGGCGGCGACGAAGGCGCCGGCGGAAGTGCCGACGACAACGGAGCTGCTGTCGGGATTCCACCCGGTAGCCAACCGGAGGGAGAACAGCGTCCCGAACTGAAAGGCGGCCCCGGTGATTCCCCCTCCACCGAGGACGAGTCCTACCTTGGTCATCGGTTCCTCAGGATACGACGTGCGTGGCGTGTTCACGGGAATGGACATCGGCATACGGGCAAGCCTCATTGATGCTCTCGTTAACGTGGCCACATGGAACTGCGCGACGGCAGGGTCGACGTCGCCGCCGTCGCGGCGCTCGTGGAGAAGGTTGCGGTGGCCGATGGGGTCGATCCGCTGAGCGAGCACAAGGCCATCGAGTTGGCGAAAGACCGCGGCCGCGGCGTGACGTTGTGGGAGGGAGGCGAGTTGATCGCCTACGCCCACGTGTCCGAGTACGACACTCATAGGGCCGTCGAACTCGTGGTGTCCTACTCTCACCGCACCGATGCCGTGGTGACCGCGCTGCTCGACGGCATCGCGGCCGGCACAGAGCTGCAGGTGTGGGCCTGGCTCCCATGGTTGGTGGACCTGTTGGAACGTCACGGCTGGGAATCCGTGCGCCGGCTGTTCCAGCTGCGGCGACCCCTACCCCCTGATGTGCGACCTCGGCTGCCGGCCGGCATCGAAGTGCGGCCCTTCCGCGTCGGCGTCGACGAGGACGCTTGGATCGAGGCCAACAATGCGGTGTTCGCCGGACACCCGGAGCAAGGCGGCTGGGATCGTGCAGAGCTCGCCGAGCGCATGCAGCAAGAGTGGTTCGACCCGGCGGACGTTCACCTGGCCTGGGAGCAATCCCGGATCGTCGGGTTCTGCTGGACGAAGGTCCACCGAGCCGAGCACATCGGAGAGATCTACGTCATCGGTATCCACCCGGACTACCGGGGACGGTCACTGGGGACGGAGTTGACTTTGGTGGGGCTCTGGCACCTCTACGATGTCGACGGCGTGGAGACCGGCATGTTGTATGTCGATGACGTGAACCCGTGGGCGATTCGGATGTACGAGCACCTGGGGTTCGAGCCGCACCACCTCAACCAGGCGTTCGTTCAGCCAAACCTCTGACCGCAGGAAGGACAGCGTGCGTCCGATTCCGTGGTGGCGGCCCGACACCACGGACAGGGGAGATCGGTGCGTCCGTCGCTTGCCACCGTCCAACCGTTGGGGAGCCGGCCTCTCCACGAGCCGTGCCGGGGCGCCAGTCCACGTCGGTTGCGTTCGGCAACCACCACCGAGGCCAGAACCACGAGCGCGGCCACAACGACCACTGCCAACATCCTTCCTCCACGTGCTTGTCGAGCTGCGCGCAGGCTAGAACGGCCCCGGAGGGAGTTCGCGGATTTGCGGGCCGCAACGCGGCGTGCTCACTCGTCCTGGTGGGCTCCGGTCACGGCGCGTTGTAGCTCGGCGACGAGGTAGTCCAAGTCGTCGAGACGGCCGCTGACTCGGTTCTCCGCCTCGTAGAGCAGCATCATGCCCGCGTTGTACACGGTCCAGCGGTCGAGCTGCACCGGATCGAGCTCGCGGCCGTACCCGACCTCCAGCGCTTCGGCCGCAGCCGGTCCCGAGCGGAGGCCGGTGAGCCACATCGCCTTGGAGAGGTCCCACTCCGGTGGCGCCAGCGTCGCCCATTCCCAGTTGATCAGTGTGACATTGCCATTGTCGTCGACCAGGAAGTTCTCCGGAGTCGGGTTGGTGTGAGCGGACCTGGGCTCGGACGCGAAGGGCGGGCGTACGGCGCGGGCGGCGTCGAGCAGATCGGCCGAGACCCCGATACGGCCCCGGTAGCGCTCCATGCGCCGGAACGTGGAGATGAAGTCGACGGTCACCCACTCCTGGTCGATGCCCCGGCTCAGGTTGGACATCGGCTCCGTGGCGGTCGCTTGGAGTGCGGCGAGGATCTCGCCGGCGCGACGGGCGATCCCCGGGTTCTCCGGAAGCGTGCCGAGACTCCACCGTCCGGCGTCTTCGAATACCGCCCAGTGCAGGTCGGCATCCGTGCCGCGGTCGAGGATGACCGGAACTCCGGGCAGCCCGCGCAACGCATTCAAGCTGTGCCGTTCCCGGCGCTCGCGCGCCGGCGTCCCGTAGATCTTGAGGATGCGCGTGCCGTTGTCCGACCACAACCGGTAGAGGCGGTTGGCATTGATCGCGCGCTCGCCGGAGGTCAGCTCTTGCATCCGACCCCCCCGAGCAATCCGTTCAGCTAGCGCGAAGGCTTCCATACGTCCTGAAGGTCCTACTCCTCGGGCTCCCATTCTGTCACGGTTGGACGCCGCGCATCCAGTCGTGAGTTCCTGGCTCAGGCGCCATTATGGCCGCTCCCGTCCGGGCTAGTGACGGGTCGGGGCCGGTCCTACCCTTCGCTACCCTTGGGATTCCTGTCCACCGACCAGGAGTAGTGGCCGTGCCCATCCAACTGACCTATCCAGACGGGACCATCCGCGAGTTCCCCGACGGAACGACGGGTCTGGAAGTGGCCGAGAGTATCGGCGCCCGGCTGGCCAAGGCCGCAGTGGCCGTGACCCTCGACGGTGAGCAGCTCGATCTCGGCGTGCCTCTGCCGGGTGATGGCGAATTCGCCGTGATCACTGAGGATTCCGAGGCCGGGCGGCACGTGCTGCGGCACTCGGCAGCCCATGTCCTGGCGCAGGCGGTGCTCGACCTCTACGAGGGAGCGACGTTCGGCATCGGGCCGGCCATCACCGACGGCTTCTACTACGACTTCGACATCGGTCGGCCCTTCACTCCTGACGACCTGGAGCGGATCGAAGCGCGTATGGCAGAGATCATCGCTGAGGACCAGCCGTTCGAGCGCGACGAAGTGTCCGCCGCTGAAGGGCTCGAGCTGTTCTCCCGACATCGGTTCAAGCAGGAGATCATCGAGACGGTCGACCCCGAGGAGGGCGCCGGCGAGGGCGTCGTGAGCCTCTACCGCAACAACGGATTCGTCGATCTCTGCCGCGGGCCACACCTTCCGTCCACCGGGCGGCTCAAGGCCGTGAAGCTGCTGCGCACCGCCGGGGCCTACTGGCGTGGCGACGAGGCGAATCCACAACTGCAGCGCATCTATGGCACCGCCTGGGAGAGCAAGAAAGCGCTCGCCGACTACGTCGACCGCCTCGAGGAAGCCGAGCGCCGCGATCACCGCAAGCTCGGCGCCGAGCTGGACCTGTACTCGTTCCCGGCCGATCTGGGCAGCGGCCTTGCCGTGTGGCACCCCAAGGGGGGCCTGCTGCGCAAGACCATCGAGGACTACAGCCGTCGCACCCACCTGGCCCACGACTACGAGTACGTGGTGTCACCGCACGTCGCCAAGGCAGATCTGTGGGAGACCTCCGGGCACCTGGAGTTCTACGCAGACGGAATGTATCCGGCCATGGAGCTCGATGGCGGCCAGCGCTACTTCGTGAAGCCCATGAACTGCCCGTTCCACATCCTCATCTATCGCTCGAGAGGTCGCAGCTACCGTGAGCTGCCGATGCGGCTCTACGAGCTGGGCACCGTGTACCGATACGAGCGATCCGGCGTGGTGCACGGGTTGTTGCGGGCACGCGGCTTCACCCAGGACGACAGTCACATCTTCGTTCGCGAAGAGCAGATCGCCGACGAGCTCCAGAACCTGCTGGATTTCACCCTCATGGTCTTGCGGGACTTCGGTTTCGACGTCTTCGAGGCCGATCTCTCCACCCGACGGGAGACGTTCGTCGGCGACCCGGAGCTCTGGGACAAGGCCGAGGCGTCGCTACGCCGAGCGCTCGAGGTCGCCGACCTTCCGTACGAGCTGGCCGAAGGTGAGGCTGCCTTCTATGGGCCCAAGATCGACGTACACGTCCGCGACGCTCTCGGGCGGCGCTGGCAGCTCTCCACGCTGCAGGTGGACTTCGCCCAGCCCGTGAACTTCGATCTCGGATACACCAGCAGCGAGAACACCAAGGTGCGCCCGGTCATGATCCATCGCGCCCTGCTCGGCTCCATCGAGCGGTTCATCGGCATCCTGGTAGAGCACTACGCCGGGGAGTTCCCCGGCTGGCTGGCTCCGGTGCAGGCCACGGTCGTGCCCGTGGCGGACCGTCACAACGAGTACGCTCGCAAGGTCGGTGCCCGGCTGGAGTCCGACGGTCTCCGGGTGGAGGTGGATGAGCAGACGGACACCGTGGGCGAGAAGATCCGCCGTGCAATCACGCACAAGCACCCGGCGGTCCTCGTGGTCGGCGACGCCGATGTCGAGGACGGCTCGGTCGGACTCCGGCTGCGTGGCGAGGACGCAGAGCGACGAGGCATCCCCCTCGACCAAGCCGCCTCAGAGTTGGTGGAGCTCTGTAGACCACCACGCTGACGGAGCCATTCAGGTCCGACACCCCGTCGGATTCTTGCGTGGTCGCACGTACGGCGTAACCTCCGTAGGTGAGCCTCGCGTGTAGGGCGGCGGTCGCTTCGGGAACCCACATCTGATCAGGAGGAAGCGTCAGTGAAAAGGTTTGTGAGTCTGCTCGAGGCTGCCGTGCGGCGATCCCCATGGGCGGTGCTCGTCGGTTCGGTCCTCCTCACGGTCGTCTTCGCCTCGTTCATTCGGTTCCAGGAAACCGCCTCAGGGAACGAGGGATTCTCGCCGGACTCAGAGGAGTTTCTCGCAGCCCAACTCATCGCCGACGAGTTCGACACTTCATCCATCGCAGCCGTTCAGGTCATCTTCACGTCGGATACAGGGGACGTCCTCGCCGCCGATGCGATTCGTGCGTATGCGGCGACCGAGCAGGCCGTGCGGGAGAGCCAGGTCGGCCCGGTGCTTGCCCTCGAGGTCAATGGCGGCATCCAGGGTTTCTTCGGTGCGGTGCTCGACGGGTTGCGCCAGCAGGGCGTGGACCTGAACACGTTGACGGACGACCAGGTGAAGGACGCCTATCTCGACACCCTGGCCAACCTCCCCGAGGAGGTTCGATCCCAGGTCACGCTCACCCTGTCCTCGGAGTCCACCGACCTCGGCGCGCCGTCCTCGACGGCAGGACTCATGGTGGTTCTGATAGATACCGGCTTGATCGAGAACGACCCTGACCTGGTGAAGCTGCAGGAGTTCGAGGTCGACATGGCCGATCGGATCGAAGCGCTCGACAGCGGGCCAGTGGAGATCCGACCTTTTAGCTTTGCGTTGCTGTTCTCGAATCAGGACGAGTTCCAGGCGGAGATCGGGCGGCTGTTCGGCACTGCCTTCCTCATCATCATCGGCATCCTGGGGTTCGTGTTCTGGATCAGGCCGCATGGGCGATTGTCGATCCCCAAGGCGTTGCGTCGGTCCGGCGCCGACGTGTTGCTGGCCATGCTCGTCATCGTCATGTCCATCATGTGGATGAACGGCATCGGAGTGCTGCTCGGGCCGAAGTACCTCGGAATCATCGGTAACTTCAGTGAGATCCTCCAGATCATCCCGATCTTGCTGATCGGCCTGGGTGTGGACTACGCGATTCACCTCACCTCGCGCTACCGCGAGGAGCTGAGCGAAGGCGCATCCGTCGTGGCGGCGGCGGGACGAGCGACGAAGACCGTTGGTGTTGCGCTGATCCTCGCCACCCTCACAACGGGCGTCGGGTTCTTGACCAACATCGTCAGCCCAGTGACCGCGATCGCGGACTTCGGCATCCTGGCGACTGTCGGCATCGCCGCCGCGTTCTTCCTCATGCTCACCTTCGTGCCCTCGGTGCGGGTCATCCTCGATCGCCGGTCGGAGGCGGCGGGGACGTTGCCGACCGAAGAGATGGGCCAATCGAGCGAGCGGGCGTTGCCCCGACTGATGGGCAGGTCGTCGATCCTCGCCGAGCGGGTGCCGACACTGATGTTGATCATCGCCCTCTCACTCGGTGCCCTGGGAGCGTACGGTCTCACGCAGCTGAGCACTGAGTTCACCTTCACGGACTTCCTGCCCGAGGACTCGCCGATGCTCGAGACGTTCGAGGTGCTGACGGACGAGTTCGGCGGCGGTCTCGGAGAAACCACCAACGTCCTGATCCGTGGCGACGACGTCACCTCCAGCGAGGTGCACAACGGCATCGTGCAGGCGTGGCAGAACATGGCGGACACGCCACATGTGCTGAGCTTCGGCCAGTTCGCCGCAGCCGAGTCACCGGCCTCGGTCATCGCCCAGCTGGTGACGGCACCGGACCAAGGGGGCGACCCGACCGTGTTCTCACCCGAGTTCGCCGCGGACGCCATGGCCCTCGGGTTGCAGCCGGATCTGACCGTGGCAACCGGCACCGATGTCGGGGCCTTGTACGCCGCCGCCGCGGAGGCCAACCCGGTTGCGATGCAGCGGGTCGTGTCTACCGCCGGCAGTGACGACATCCGCTACATCAACGTCGCAGTGTCCACACAGGGCGGCGAGTCGGGAGCCAGAGACCTGGCGGCCGGCTTGGCCGAGGACTTCGAGCCCGTGTCGAGCATCGCTGGTGTCTCGGCCGTTCCCACCAACGAGAACATCATCTCCTTCGGCGTGGTCGACGCATTGCAGGACTCTCAGGTCTCGTCGTTGGGGATCACCCTGGCGGCGGCCATGCTCCTGCTCGTGATCACGTTCCTGATCGAGGCTCGTCGACCGTTCCTCGGTGTGATCACCATCGCCCCGGTGGCGTTGGTGGTGCTGTGGGTGTTCGGCATGATGGCCTTGACCGGGATCTCGTTCAATCCGGTGACGGCGATGATCGCTGCGGTCGCCATCGGGATCGGCGTGCCGTACACCATTCACATCACGCACCGGTATCAGGAGGATCGGGCGCGCTTCGACAGTGAGGCCGAGGCGATACGCAGCACGATGACCCACACCGGTGGAGCACTGGCCGGTTCGGCCTTCACCACAGTCGCGGGATTCGGAATCCTGGTGACGTCCTCGCTGAAACCCTTCCAGCAGCTCGGGCTGGTCACCGCCTACGCGATCGGATTCGCCCTGATCGCCGCCGTGTTGGTGCTCCCGTCCATGCTCGTGTTGTGGGATCGCTGGCATCGCCGCCGTGGCGAGGCCGCCGTCGAGCACATCGACGTGTTCGAGAGGGGTCCCGTTGCTCGCGAGGCGCCGGTGGGGGCTGGCGGGGACTGACCGAGCATGTGGGACTGAGCTCATGACAGAACCGACTCACAAGGGACTTCGGGTCTCCCGGGAGGTCGCCGATGCCGCTGCCATCCCCGAGGATCTCGACGCCGATCTGATCGATCCGGACTACTGGATTCCGAACACGCACCGCCGGCGTCGTGCCGGGGTCGTGTGGATCGCGGGGGCGGTGCTCACGGCGGGGATCGTCGCCGGCGCCGGCCTGCCGTTGCTCATGTATGCGATGGCGGCCTTCATGGTGCTGATAGGTGCGTATCACCTCGCTGCCGGGTGGAATGTCACTTTTTCGGAGGACCGCGCGCTGGAGCTTGCCAACCGCGAGGTCGACTTCGCCGTGGGGCACGCGTCGGCGGTGATGAACTTCGAAGGGTGGCTCGCCAAGCCGGTGTGGAACGTGTTGGTGTTCTCAGCCGATGATCCGCCGACAGAACGCGGCCTCATTCGCGTCGATGCGCTGTCCGGGGCGGTGGTGGACCACTACGTCGAGGCGATACCAGGAGACCACTGAGCCGACCCGTCGATTCAAGGAATCGTGGCGATGTGCCGAGGGAGGGCTTGGCACGCAACCTAGGGGTCGCTCGTGGGTCAGGCAATGGAACCCGTTCCCGGCTTCGAGCCGCTGCGTCCGCCGCGTCGTAAGTGGCCATGGATCGTGGCGGCGGTCGTTGTCATGGTTGCCGTGGTCGGTGGTGTGTTCGCCACCAGGGTCATCGCCGTCACGCGGACTGCGTATGCCGATGTGATGCCGCCCGACACGGTTGCGTTTGCCCACCTCGACTTCCTGCGCATCGTCCAGAACGAACGAATCGAGGACCTCGTCACCGCTTTCGAGGATGTGGCCCCGGCGGATTCAGATGTGCCCGGCGACCTTCAGGAGGCGATGGATCAGCTCGACGAGCAGATGTTCGAGCAACTCGGCTTCACGATGACCGAAGACGTCATGCCGTGGGTCGGTCGCGGCATGGGGATCGGGCTCCTCACCGTGGAGGTGGGCGATGCTCCTGCGGACATTCCCAACATCGAATGGATCGCTTCGGTGGACGTGCGGGACGGGGCGGCCCTCGAGGCGTTCATGCCGGCGCTCGAAGACGCCATCAGCGCCGAGTTCGGAGAGCTCGGACTCACCACCTACGAGGGCGTGTCCATCCGCACGTGGGAGAGCGGCGGCGTCGAGTATGCAGTTGGTCCGGGGGACAAGGTGCTGTTCATCGGGTCAGGGGCGGACGCCATCCGGCGCGCCATCACCGCCCAGGGGGCTACGTCACTCTCGGACGTGGCGGCGTTCCAGTCGGCCACCGAGCAGCTGCCCGACGATCGGTTCTTCACGATGTACGCCTCCGGCGACGAGTACGCCCGCCTCATCGAGGACGTCATGGACGACACCGGAATCGCCCTCGAGGAGCTGGGCTACCCGTTCGAGCTCAGCACGTTCGAGTCGGCGTCGTTCGCCGCCACGCTCAACGACAACGGTTTCAAGTTCGACGGCTACACCCTCATGCGCCCCGAGCACATGGAGGAGTGGATGGTGATGGCGTGGAGGAACAACCCGGAGCGGTTCGTGCCCCAGCTCCCGGCCGACACCCAGTTCTACATGGGGACCCGCAACGGCCCGGGCCTGTATGCGGACGCCTACCTCGCCGCCTTCATCGCCGGCGATCCTGGAGCCGAGGAAGCGCTCGATGGATGGCGTACCGACATCGCGGCCGAGATCGGGTTCGACCCTCTCGACGATTTCATCTCCCTGCTCGACGGCGAGACGGCGTGGGTGGTCATCGCTGATGAGAACAGCTCGTTCGCAGACGAGTTCGGACCGTTCGCGTTCGGTGCCTTCCTCGGCACCTCCGATGATGCCCGCCTGGGTGCGTCCGTGGCGACGTTGGTGGAGCTCTTCGCCGGCGAGAACG